>NZ_JBIDFE010000026.1:0-23470 GCF_046635605.1 Gilliamella sp. BG3 | reverse complement strand
CACCAACAAGAGTTTTCGGGGTAATTTGAGAGATAATTTGGAAAATATAAATGAGTTTCGTGCAAAAACTCGGCGAATAGGATTATTTAATAAATTTAAATCGTAGGTTTGCCAGTGCTTGTGCCTTGTGCCAGAAATGATAATGCATTATTGTCTACCTGTCAAGTAATATTTTGTTTTATTTAGATTTTTTATAATTATTTGCTTGTTTAATAAGCTTGTTTTCCTATAACCGTAAAAGTATAGCCGTTTAAAAAATAGTTGGCTAGTTTTTTTGGTGGATTTTTGTAAAAAAAATACAAATGAAATAGTCCTGTTTGGCGGCGACCCTAGTTCTGTCATTAGCGTATTTTGACACTGCAAAAAAACAAGCATATTGACCTTATAGTGGTGTGTTTTTTTGCTCTAAAATCGTTCAGGTAGACTATTGATTTTATTGAATTTTTTTTATTTTGTTTTTGGTTAAATCAAGTGTTTATAGCGAGCTAAGATATTATGGTATCGTGATTTCGGACGTACTGTTTTTTGTAAATAAATTAATAATAGTGATCACGTCCGAAATCTGACCAACTAAAATAGACCATTACTTTCAACCACGATAGCGCAACCTATTAAAATAGCCAATCACAGTTATTTTGTTTTGTTTTTAGGTAAAGGTAAATATTTGGTGCCGACATGTAACATTTCGTCAGGATTTGTTTTGTTATATAATTTAGCTTGCCACCTTAATTTATCTTCAATGGATTTTTCAATTTTAACTAGGTGTTTAATACCATAACTAATCGTTTTATAACGTTTGTTCTTACTGGTTAAAGGCACAAACAAATTTAATCGGGCTTTTTTTAGCACGCTATAAATGGTCGGGCGACTGACCATAAAACGTTTAGCCAAATCAGTGATGGTTATTTTTTCTTTATGATATAAACGCCATATCTCTTGTCTGTGATAAGGCGTTAATTTTGTTTTACGTATATTCATTACCAAATTTTCTCAGATTTACTGTAAATAATGCGAATAAATCCTACACATGAAGTATAAACAACTTAATGTTTTCCTACAATTAAACTTATCATAGTTCAAAAAATATCCTCTATATTTATCTTAATTCATACAGAGAATATTGCTCGTTATTTTATAAAAACGTAAAAAGTTGCTCTTTAGGTAAGCGTGATTTTGGTCGATGCGCATTGCCGTCATTTTCGGCTCGATAGCCTAATGTAGCAACAACAATACTTTTAAGTCCTTTGCTTTTGAGATCTAAAATCTCGTCCATTTTTTGGGTATCATATCCTTCAATAGCCGTTGAATCAATACCAATTGCTGCTGCTGCAAAAAGCAGTTGCCCCAATGCTAGATAAGCTTGTTTACTTTCCCAACATTGTTGCGATTCAATGGTTGCACTATTGAGCTTTACAAAGTGCCTACGACCTTGATCTTGTGCTTGTTTAAGATCGGCTGAAGGGTATCTACCGTCTTTATCTTCTTGATTGAGTAGATTAACTAAATGGGCGTCGTCTAATGGTGTTTTAATACAAAAGACAATCGTATGCGAAGCGCCAGTCACCCTTGGTTGATTAAATTCAAGTATAGCTGGTAAAATTTTATTCTTTGCCTCGTTGTTCTCGATAACATAAAAATGCCATGGTTGTGAGTTAACTGATGATGGGCTGTTTCTTAAAACAGTTAATAATTGTTCAATCTTATCGGCAGGAATTTTTTTTGTTGGATCATAATGTTTGGTAGTGTAGCGTTTTTGAGAAATATCAACTATGTTCATTATTATGCCCTCGTGAGTTATTCTTTTCACCATTATAATTCGGTTCTATTATGTCTCAACTTATTATTTTAATAGATTTGTCAAATAGTAAAGCAATCTTTAATTAGTATTGAGTACTTTATTTTAATAAAAATAGAACATATTTAGATTGACTAAAAATAATCATTGACACCACTGATATCATTTGGTAAAAATAACATCAGTTTTTGTCTGTATTAATTACAATTCAAATAGAGATTTTTTTATGTTTGTTAACTATTTATCACTCGACCTCAGCCTCCTCCTCGCATTAACTTGCGCGGATAGCTTGTGTGTGGAGTAAAAAGAAGTAGTTAAATAAACAACTCAACAAATTAACAAGAACCCGCGCTAAAGTGCGGGTTTTTTGTTTTTTTAACTTGAAATACCGAGATAGCGCTAAAATATATAAAAGGAAAAACAATGAGCGATCAAGTCATTATTTTTGATACAACGTTACGCGATGGTGAACAAGCATTACAAGCAAGTTTGAGCGTTAAAGAAAAGTTACAAATAGCGCTTGCTTTGGAGCGAATGCGGGTCGATGTGATGGAAGTTGGCTTTCCTGTTTCATCTCCCGGTGATTTTGAATCAGTTCAAACGATTGCTAAGACCATTAAAGATAGCTGTGTTTGTGCATTGTCTCGTTGTGTTGATAAAGATATTGATGTTGCTGCCGAGGCATTAAAAGTTGCAGATCAGTTTCGAATTCATACTTTTATGGCAACATCAACCTTACATGTTAAGGATAAATTAAAAATGACATTTGATGATGTCATTGAAAGAGCTGTGCACTGTATTAAACGTGCACGTAATTATACTAATGATGTGGAGTTTTCTTGTGAAGATGCAGGCCGTACCCCAATTGATAACTTATGTCGTATCGTTGAAGCAGCAATTAAAGCAGGGGCAAGAACGATCAATATTCCAGATACTGTCGGTTATACTGTCCCTTATCAATTTGGTGGCATTATTCGTACCCTATTTGAACGTGTCCCGAACATTGATCAAGCGATTATCTCTGTTCATTGTCATGATGACTTGGGCATGTCGGTGGCTAACTCGATTAGCGCGGTTCAAGAAGGTGCTCGGCAAATTGAAGGTGCGATGAATGGTTTAGGCGAACGTGCGGGTAATACCGCACTTGAAGAAGTTATTATGGCGATTAAAGTTCGTCAAAATATCTTAAATGTTCATACAAATATCAATCACCAAGAGATTTATCGTACCAGCCAAATTGTTAGCCAAATTACTAATATGCCAATTCCAGGTAATAAAGCAATTATTGGTAGTAACGCTTTTGCCCACTCCTCAGGAATTCATCAAGATGGGGTTTTAAAAAATCGTGAAACTTACGAAATTATGACCCCTGAATCAATCGGATTAAATCAAATCCAATTAAATTTAACCTCTCGCTCAGGACGAGCCGCCGTTAAACATCGTTTAGAAGAACTTGGTTATCACGATAAAGATTATAACTTAGATCAAGTCTATGAGGCATTTTTAGAATTAGCTGATAAAAAAGGCCAAGTATTTGATTATGATTTAGAGGCATTAATATTTATCAATCAATTAAAAGATGAAAAAGAACATTATGTTTTGGATTATTTTAATGTTCAATCAGGTTCGACGGTTGTTTCAACCGCTTCGGTTAGCTTGTTAATTGGTGATAAAAAGTATTCTGATGCTGCAACAGGTAACGGTCCTGTTGATGCTGTTTATCAAGCTATCAACCGTATTACTGGCGAGCCTATTTCGATTGTAAAATATCAGTTAGCTTCTAAAGGACAAGGTGAAAATGCTTTAGGACAAGTTGATATTGTTGCCGAATATAAAGGTCGTAAGTTCCATGGTGTTGGGCTTGCAACCGACATTGTTCACTCATCGGCTTTGGCTTTAATTAATGTATTGAACAATGTGTATAGAGCAAATCAAGTTGCACAAGAAAAACAAAAATTACATCATGACTAAAAAATAATTTGTTTTGCCGTTTAACAGCAAAACATGAAAATTAATTTAGATTGTAAAGGAATAAAAAATGTCACAAAACTACCATATTGCAGTACTTCCCGGCGACGGTATTGGCCCAGAAGTAATGAGACAAGCCTATAAAGTATTAGATGTTATCCGCCAAAAGTATCAACTTTCTATTACTACTAGTGAATATGATGTGGGCGGCGCAGCAATTGATATTCATGGTTGCCCATTACCTAATGAAACACTTGAAGGCTGTGAAAAAGCTGACGCTATTTTATTTGGTTCAGTGGGTGGTCCTAAATGGTCTAATTTGCCACCTGAAAAGCAACCTGAACGTGGTGCGTTATTGCCACTACGTAAACACTTCAAATTATTTGCTAATATGCGCCCTGCTCGTTTGTATCAAGGCTTAGAAGATCTTTGTCCATTACGCACCGATATTGCAGAGCGTGGATTTGATATTTTATGTATGCGAGAATTAACTGGCGGTATTTATTTTGGATTACCTAAAGGACGTGAAGGTAGTGGTGCTCAAGAAAAAGCATTTGATACTGAAGTTTATCATCGTTTTGAGATAGAACGTATTGCAAAAATGGGGTTTGAAGCCGCACGTTTACGTCGCAAAAAAGTAACTTCAATTGATAAAGCCAACGTATTACAAACTTCAATTTTGTGGCGTGAGGTGGTTAATGAAGTAGCTAAAAACTACCCTGATATCGAACTTGAGCATATGTATATCGATAATGCCACAATGCAACTTGTTAAAGATCCGTCTCAATTCGATGTTATTTTATGCTCAAATTTATTTGGAGATATATTATCCGATGAATGTGCCATGATAACTGGTTCAATGGGCATGTTACCTTCTGCTAGTCTTAATGAACAAGGCTTTGGCTTATATGAACCTGCTGGTGGTAGCGCACCTGACATTGCTGGCAAAAATATTGCTAATCCTGCTGCACAAATTTTGTCATTAGCCTTGTTAGTCCGTTACAGCTTTAAACGTGATGATATTGCCTCAGCTATCGAAACAGCAGTAAATAAAGCATTAGAACAAGGCTATCGTACTATCGATCTTGCACAAAAAGAACAACCCGTTTCAACTGATGAAATGGGAGACATTATTTGTAAGCTTATTTAATTGAATTAGCTATGTAAAATGTGTAGTAAAAAGATACTCAAGTATGCAGAATAAACTGCTACTTGTATCCTTTTTAATTCAATTAATTATAGTATTAGTAAATAATGTCAAAGTTTAAAACTAATACCAGTTGTAAAAAATAATAAGGAATCTGCAATGTCAAAAACACTGTATCAGAAATTATATGATGCGCATGTCGTTTATGAAGCTCCAAATGAAACGCCTATTTTATATATCGATCGTCATTTAGTTCATGAAGTCACCTCTCCACAGGCCTTTGATGGCTTACGTGCAATGAATCGTAAAGTTCGCCAGCCCAATAAGACTTTTGCAACTATGGATCATAACACTTCAACCAAAAGTAATGATTTAAGTGCCTGTAGCGAAATGGCTCGCATTCAGTTAACCGAACTGGCAAAAAATGCCAAAGAGTTTGGTGTTTCGTTATATGATTTACAAAGCCCATTACGTGGTATTGTCCATGTAGTCGGCCCTGAGCAAGGTATGACTTTACCGGGTATGACTATTGTGTGTGGTGATTCGCACACTGCTACACATGGCGCATTTGGTGCATTAGCTTTTGGTATTGGTACGTCAGAAGTTGAGCATGTGCTAGCAACTCAAACCTTAAAACAAGGTCGTGCTAAAACCATGAAAATTGAAGTTAAAGGGCAAGTTGCTGACGGCATTACCGCTAAAGATATTATTTTAGCTATTATTGGTAAAACCACCAGCGCTGGCGGTACTGGGCATGTGGTTGAGTTTTGTGGTGATGCGATTAAATCATTATCCATGGAAGGACGCATGACATTATGTAATATGGCAATTGAAATGGGAGCAAAAGCTGGCATTATTGCGCCAGACGAAGTTACGTTTGAATACTTAAAAGGACGCCAATTTTCACCTAAAGGTGAGGATTTTGATAAAGCTGTTGCCTATTGGAAGACATTAAAAACCGACGAAGGTGCACATTTTGATACAGTTGTGACGTTAGAAGGTAAAGATATCGCCCCACAGGTCACTTGGGGTACTAATCCTGGTCAAGTTACATCAATTGATGCAACAGTACCTAATCCTAATGATTTTGCTGATCCTATTGAAAAACACTCTGCAGAGCGTGCATTAACTTATATGGGATTAAGCGCTGGTACCAAAATGACTGATATTAAGATCAATAAAGTGTTTATTGGTTCTTGTACAAACTCACGTATAGAAGATTTACGAGCTGCTGCGCAAATTGCTAAAGGCCGTAAAGTGGCTGAAGGTGTACAAGCATTAGTTGTACCCGGTTCAGGACCAGTGAAAGAACAAGCTGAAGCCGAAGGATTAGATAAGATTTTTATTGATGCAGGATTTGAATGGCGCTTACCGGGTTGCTCTATGTGTCTTGCAATGAACGATGATAAATTAGCACCGGGAGATCGCTGTGCATCAACTAGCAACCGTAATTTTGAAGGTCGCCAAGGACGTGATGCTAGAACACATTTAGTTAGTCCTGCTATGGCAGCAGCCGCAGCTATTACTGGTCATTTTACAGATATTCGCAAACCATTTTAAGGAGAGGCTTGTCATGGCAAAATTTACAAAACATACTGGGCTAGTCGTTCCTTTGGATGCGGCTAATGTTGATACAGATGCAATCATTCCAAAACAGTTTTTACAGAAAGTAACACGCACTGGATTTGGTAAACATGCTTTTCATGAATGGCGCTTTTTAGATGATGCTGGCGAGCAGCCTAATCCTGAGTTTGTTTTAAATAAACCACGCTACAAAGGTGCTAGCATTTTGCTTACGCGTGAAAATTTTGGTTGTGGATCATCACGTGAACATGCCCCTTGGGCGCTTGCTGATTATGGGTTTAAAACTATTATTGGTTCAAGTTTTGCCGATATTTTTTACAATAACTCATTTAATAATCAGTTATTGTTGGTCAATTTATCCGAAGAGGATATCGATGAGTTATTTAAAATTGTCGAAACCAATGAAGGCATTGAATTTACCATCGATTTAGTTAATGAAGTGGTCATTGCCGGCGATAAGCAATATTCATTTAAAATTGATGCTTTTAAACGTCATTGCTTGTTAAATGGGTTAGATAATATTGGTTTAACCTTACAACATGAAGAAGCGATTAGCGACTTTGAACATAAAATCCCAAGCTTTTTAGCTTAATTTTATTAAAGGGCGCAAATTGCGCCCATGATTAAAATAAGCGATATATATCCAAAAAATTTGAATTCAAATTTAAAGCTGTTTTCGTTGACTTGATGGTGGAATTGATAAGGCTTCACGGTATTTTGCTACGGTGCGACGTGCAATAATAATGCCTTTTTCTTCAAGCATCGAAACTAATTTACTATCACTTAATGGCTTTTTACTATTTTCTGCAGATATATATTTTTTAATTAATGCTTGGATAGCTGTAGATGAAACCTCACCACCTGAATCATTATTAACATGACTTGAGAAAAAGAATTTAAGTTCATAAATTCCGCTTGGACAATGCAGATATTTTTGAGTTGTTACACGAGAAATGGTCGATTCATGCATATCAATTGCCGTTGCAACATCAGACAAAATCATTGGTTTCATGTATTCAGCACCGTGTTCAAAAAAGGCTTGCTGATGCTCAACAATAAATTGGCTGACTTTTAATAAGGTTTCGTTACGGTTTTCGATGCTTTTAATAAACCAATTAGCTTCTTGCAGATGAGATCTAATATATTGCCCATCACTTTCATTTGCTAATTTTGCCATATCGGCGTATTGCTGGTTAATACGTAAAGATGGAACTGTATCGCTATTTAAATACACAACCCATTTTCCTTGTACCTTTTTTACCATGACATCAGGTATGACATAGTCTGGAGAAGCAGTATTAACCAAATCGCCGGGATAAGGTTGTAAACGTTGTATAAAATCAACAGCCTCTTTTAATTGTTCATCTGTTGTATTTAACACTTTTTTTAAGTTTCTATAATCACGTATGGCTAATAAGTCTAAATAATTATCAATAATTTGTTTAACTAATGGTGGAGTGTCTAAATGTTGAATTTGAATAGACAAGCACTCTTGCAACGATCTGGCACCGACACCGATAGGATCAAAATTCCATATTCGTTTCAATACTGCTTCAACTTCGGCAATTTCAATTTCATCATTACCTTGTTCTTCAAGTATTTCTTCTGTTGAAACTGTTAAATAGCCTCTCTCATCTATAGCTTCAATAATAGATACCGCTATCGCCCTATCTGTATCGCTAAAGGGTGTTAGTTCAAGTTGCCATTCCAGATAATCATGTAATGTTTCGTGAGTTTCACCTTGATAGATAGGCAATTCATCATTGCGATAATCTGAGTTAGTTCCAGATGGAGTTCCTGCACTATAAATATCATCTAAAGATGCATCCAATGGAATATCATCGGGAATCTCTTTGCTATCTAAAGCCTCACGCGTATCAATATTTTCTGTTTCATCGTTTTGTTTAACGTTCACTTCGTCATATTGATCATCAACTTCAAGTAATGGATTGTTTTCAAGCGCAGTTTGTATTTCTTGTTGGAGTTCTAAAGTTGACAACTGTAGTAATTTAATCGCCAATTGTAATTGTGGCGTCATGGATAATTGTTGAGAGACTTTCAGTTGTAAACTGGTTTTCATCATAATCTGAACTCGTTTCCTAAGTAAACGCGTTTTACATATTCGTTACTTAAGATGTCATTTGGTGAACCTTCAGCAATTAAATGCCCTTTATTAACAATGTAAGCACGTTCGCAAACATCTAACGTTTCACGTACATTATGATCGGTTATTAATACACCCAACCCTCGATCACGTAGATGCTTAATAATATTTTTGATATCTATCACCGAAATTGGATCAACACCAGCAAAAGGTTCATCAAGTAAAATAAATTTAGGATTAGCTGCTAACGCTCTTGCTATTTCTACTCGACGTCTTTCTCCACCTGATAGAGATTGTCCTATGCTGTCACGAATATGAGAAATATGGAACTCTTCAAGTAATTCTTCGGCACGATCGATTTTCTCATTTTTATCAATATCTTTACGCGTTTCTAAAATTGCCATAATGTTATCTATAACAGACAATTTTCTGAAAATAGACGCTTCTTGTGGTAAATAGCCAATACCTTTTTGAGCTCGCTCATGTAAAGGTAAAATGCTGATATCATGATCATCAAGGTAAATTTTACCTGCATTTAATGTCACTATACCAACCACCATATAAAAAGTAGTCGTTTTACCCGCACCATTGGGGCCCAATAATCCAACAATTTCGCCTGAGTTGACAGTTAAACTTACATCTTCAACAACTCGCCTTTTTTTGTATACTTTGGCCAGATTTTCCGCTTTTAAAATTGACATTTTATTTGTTCATCCCTTTAACTTGGTTTGGGATAATAGTGCTTTTTACTCGCATATTCTTACCTGGATTGGCTAATATTTGCTGTTTTTTGACATCGTATGTAATCAGATCACTAACAATATGATTATCTTGTTGAAATAATTCAGCATGACCGCGTAAAATAACATTATTTTGTTTTACATCATAAATAACTTGTGAAGAATGACCCGTTACAATCTTATTTTTTTCTGGTAAAATTTGTTTATAATTCACAGGCTTACCATAAGCTGTGATTTTTTGCTTATTTTTGTCTTGCGTGTCAGTGATAACGACTTTATCAGCTTTTATAGTTAATCCTTCTTGGACAATAACAACATTGCCAATAAATGTGATTGTATTATTTTCAATATCAATTTTTTGATTATCTGCATCTATCGTTATGGGTTTATTATCAGCGAACATTTTATGTTCTTCTTTAGAGTTTATAGATTGCGAAGTAAGTTCATTGGCGAAACTACTTAAAGAGATTGGTAGCAATAAAATTAATGAAAAAACAACCTGTTTTAGCGAACTCATGTTTTATTTTGCCTCTGTATTATAATATGTTTTTACATTTTCAAGTATATTAGCCGTTTTGGCATGTAAATCACCCGCTAAACCAATACCAGTTGAATAAAATCCCACCCCATTGATGATGACAGGATCTTTTGATTTGACTAGTTGTGAAGTTAAATCTATCACGGCATTATCAGTTTTTACTTGTTTCAATTGAGCTTCTTGTGTCAAATTATCTAATTGAACATCATCATAAAGGTAAAGAAGTTTATCTTTTGTCAACGTTGCTTTCTTTGCTTTAATATGCCATGTAGCTGAATGATTCTGTTCATAAAACGTAAAATTGGGCAAATCAAATTCAGTATTATTTGAGTAATCAAAATGCCTTACATTACTGGACTCAATTTTATAAATAAGATCCCCAGATAAGTCATAAATATCTGTTAACATTTTATCACTTTGATAAATCGGCTTATCTGATATATTTAGAGTGGATTGATTTACAACCTCATCTCCTTTTTGATAATTATAATAAACACCGATAACAACAATGAGAAGTAAAAAACAGATTAGATTTTTTTTATTCATAACATACGTTTTTCACATTAATTAGAAATTATTATTTCGAATGCCAAAATTTTAATTATTCTACTTTATTTTTTATTAAATTAATATCGAACATTAAAAGAAGTTAAATCGTTTTGTGGTAATAATTCAAAAATATTAACATGTAAAATGCGTGAAGATGCAGGACCGCCATTTTCAATCCATTTTATTAATTTGCTTATTTGTAAACTATCACCTTGAGCTATAATCTCAACATCGCCATTATCTAAATTTTGAACATAACCAACTAAACCCAGTTTTTGGGCTTGCTGATAAGTAAAAAAACGAAATCCTACACCTTGCACGCGACCGCTAACATTTATCTTAACTTTCTTAATCATCTTGCGACCTCATTTTATTATAACCTGGATTCAAACATATTAATTTTAATGATGAAATACTAATTTAGGTTGAAAATACAGAACATAATTTTTTATCATGGTTAAATGTTAGATTCATTAATAATCTTACAACTAGTAAGTTTTTTACTTATCGACTAAATTTTATTTTTCAATAAAATAAACAATAATAAATAATTAAAACAATAGAAATAAATATGTTATTAAAATATAAAAAAAAGCTTTTTTTACTTTGGCTATTATCAGTATTAAGCTACTATACACTTAATTCATGTGCTTTTGCTAATGTTGAAATTGATAAACAGAAAATTGGCAAAGTCGTTGATGAATTTAATGGTGTGAAAGTCTATTATAATGGTAGCATCAATAATGTAAGTGGAAGAAATATTGCTAAAGACGGCTATAACTTAGGTCTGAAATATCAATGTGTTGAATTCATCAAACGCTATTATTATCAACGCTTCAATCACAAAATGCCCAATAGCTATGGGCATGCAAAAGATTTCTTTGACCCTTCAATCGTTGATGGAAAAATTAATCGTCAACGTAATTTATTACAGTTTCATAATGGTTCACCAACTAAACCAAAAGTTGAAGATATTATTATCCTTAATTGGTCAAATTATGGGCATGTTGCCATTATAAGTAAAGTAACCGACAACGAAATTGAAATTGTGCAACAAAACCCCGGACCAAATGCAAGCAGTAGAGCAACTTTTCCTTTAATCTTTAAAGATGGAAAATGGATAATAGAAGGTTTTGGCGTTTTAGGTTATTTACGTAAAAATAAATAATTGCCTGCACCAGAGTAAACTACAACAAAAAAACAAATGGCATAATTACAGAAAATATTCAAAATAATAATTCAGATCGTTAATGAAGATTAATCAACAAACCATTCATTCTTCTGTTTTGATACTATTTTTATAGTCTCCAAAATAGCCGATAGGTTTTCATGTTGAGCTATTGCAGAAAAATTTTGACAATTCCAGCTTCGGCTAACGTAATAAGTAACACAAATACTACCATACAAGTAGAGCTGTATGTCTTTGTGAGATTTATCACAGAGAAAGAGAATTTTTGTTAAAAAGTTTCAGGTAACACTATGTTTCAGTATAAAAAAGGAAATAAAAAGATAGCAAACTGGCAATCATATCTGTTTTTAACTGTATTAACGGTATAATAACTCTGGATATAACTGGAATTTGGCTGTTATAAATGCCAATGTTTTAAAAACAATATGCTATGTAATTAATGGACTCTATTTTGATATTATTAATAGATAATTATGATTCTTTTACCTTCAATATTCACAATTATTTGTGTCAAGTTGGCGCAGAAGTTAAAGTGATTAAAAATGACGAAATGACAATTGAACAAATAAAAGAACTTAGCTTTTCTAAGATTATCATTTCGCCTGGACCGGGATCCCCTGCCGATTCTGGAATATCACTTGCAACTATTGCCAAATTTAGTCATATTTGCCCAATATTGGGAGTTTGTTTAGGGCATCAAGCGATTGCTCAATATTATGGTTATAAGATCATCAAAGCACCAACACCTATGCATGGAAAAATCGATGAAATAACACATGATAGTCAAGGAGTGTTTAAAGGAATCAAAAGCCCACTTTCGGTGGTTCGTTATCATTCATTAATTGCTTGTGATAATCCTTTACCTAAAGACTCTCAATTAATCGTAACAGCAAGAAACAATCAAGGATTGATTATGGGATTACGTCACAAAAAGTTACCCATAGAATCTGTTCAATTTCACCCTGAAGCAATTAAAACCGAATTTGGTTTACAAATGATTCATAATTTTGTCCATGAGCAATACTAAAATGAAAATTCATATCGACTTTGAAGGTCAACATAAATATTTTTGCAATCCTATCGCCATTTTAAAGTCTGATGATTATTCAACAATCAAACAACAATTTGATTCAATCGAAAAATTCACACAACAAGGCTATTATGCGGTTGGATATCTCGCTTATGAAAGCGCAATGGGGTTCAATAGTGAAAATAAAACAAAACAAAATCATGATTTGCCGCTATTGATATTTGGTATTTTTGATAAATTTTCTATCATTGAGCAAAAACATGTAGAAATAAGTGATTACACTCCACCAACTTTTGATTTGATAAGCGATACATCAATTGAGGAATATAATCAAAAAATTAACTTTATTCGATCTCAAATTGAATCAGGCAATACTTATCAAACCAACTATACAATTCAATTTACTACTCCATTTAATGAAAGTGCTATTAATTATTACCACTTTCTACAAAAGAACAATCAAGCCGACTATTGCGCTTATATTGAGTTTGACGATTATTGTATTTTATCAATTTCGCCAGAATTATTTTTTAAGTTAGAAAATAAAATTATTACAACAAAACCAATGAAAGGAACAACTGCGCGCGGTTTAAATAATCACCAAGATAAACAACAATTAGAATTATTATTCTCTGAAAAAAACCAAGCTGAAAATATGATGATTGTTGATTTATTACGTAATGATTTAAGTCGGGTTGCAAAGGCAGGATCAGTTACAGTTCCTAAATTATTTTCAGCCGAAAAATATCCAACCGTTTGGCAATTGACTTCTATGATTCAAGGTGAATTGAAAGAACATGTTAATTTATATCATATTTTTCAAGCACTATTTCCTTGTGGATCAATAACTGGAGCGCCTAAAACCAGTACAATGCAAATTATTGCAGATATTGAAAACTCACCACGTGGAGTTTACTGCGGGACAATTGGTTATATTGAACCATATATGAAAAAAGCTATATTCAATATCCCAATTCGGACTTTAACCATACACAATCAACAAATGCATTATGGTGTTGGCGGAGGGATCACTTGGGATTCAACCTCACAAGATGAATATAACGAGATTTTAGCTAAAACAGCAATTTTAACTCGCACCACCTCTTCTCCCAAATATGTCATTGAATCATTATTGCTTGAAAAAGGGCAATTTTTCTTATTGGAAGAACATTTAAGCAGACTTTCTCAATCAGCTGATTATTTTGATTTTAACTATGATATCAATGCAATTAAGTTGCAACTTATTAAGTTAGCAAATGCAGATAATAAAAATATTGGGAATATCTATAAAGTCAGAATTTTACTGCAAAAAAATGGGCTATATACCATTAGCGAGAATAGAATTAACTCGCCAATGGAGATCAATGAAATCGCATTTGCAAAGCAGTGTGTTCATAACCAAAATGTATATTTGTATCATAAAACGTCTAATCGGGAGCATTTTCCTAATTTAATTACAGGAAAAGAATATATTAATTTTAACCAACACAATGAAATAACTGAATTTGTTAATGGTAACCTCGCATTGCGGATTAATGATCAATGGATTACCCCTAAAAAAGAATCGGGGTTACTAGCTGGCACCATGAGGCAATTTTATTTAGATCACAATCAATTGTTAGAAAAAACGATTTTAAAAGATGACCTTTTAAAAGCCGATAAAATTGCATTTATCAATAGTGTTCGTAAATGGGTAGAAATTGATGACAAGGTTTTTAGTCAGTTCAAACGATCATTAAGATCAATTACCGTTTAAATTCAAATATTCCGCCAACATTATGGCGGAATATTATTATGACATTAAAGTTTTATTGAGTTTACAAAGTCTAGTTCTTCATCCTGCCAACCTTTAGATAGCGCGTTAACTAAAGCATCATATCCATTACTTGCTAAAGGAACATGGCGTTCAAATGGTTTGCTTTCAATATTATTTTTACTATCAGTAACAACCCATCGTCCTTTAATCACCGCATCACCAGTATAGCTTCCATGAAACCCATCAATAAATAACTTTACCGTCAATGTTGGCGTTGTAATTGATCTGCTAGAGACTAAATAATTTGGTAACATGACCGTTAAATCTTGCGTCAATCGTTCTTGCAATTGCTGAGATAGTGTTGAAGCCCATAAATGATGCATTGCTGTTTCATATTTGATATTATCAGTTTGTAATACAATACCTGGTTTATTTAAAAAACTCACCACATCTACCGACTCAATCCAAATAAAATATTTGGTAGTTTTTATTTTTTGCAATACTGGACTTGGTAAATTACTAGTTAGTTGAAAATAGCTTTTACTTGGGTCGTTAGCTGAACAACCGACTAATATTGCAAGTAATGGCATAAATATGATTGTAAGTAGCTTTTTATATATTTTGTTCATCATTTTTTACCTTTTGCTTTAGGCTCTTGATCTTTCTTCGCTGGAGCAGAAAAAATCAGTGCATTGCTCTTATCATTGAGAGTATTAAGTAATGGCGTTAATTCATCCATCATCTGTTGCACTTTTTGTAAACTCTCTTTCATTTGGTTATTTAATTCAGAACCTGGTTGTAATTCTTTCATTGTTTCATTTAATGAACGTAATGTTTTTTGTAAATCCTTTGGTATATTTTGCATCTCTTTACTTGCCATAATACGATTTAACGATTTCATTAATCGTTCACTCGAAGCTAATGATTGATTGAACTGCGATAGAGTATTGTTAAGTGGCAAATTATTAAAATTATCAAGTAACTGCATAATTTTTGCCTGAATTTGCGCAATCCCTGTCGAAGTCGCCTCAATTGTATCGTAACCAAACTGCTTCGCTAGTTGTGGATCATACTTATTTTTTAATTCAGGATAAAAATCAAGATCTATATATAGCGCACCAGTAAACATATTTGAAGTTTTTAATGACGCTCTTAACCCATTTTTTTGTTCTTTCATTATCAAAGCGGCAATATCGATTTTCTCATCAACTAATTCAGATAAACGATCAGGCTCTATCCTAATTAATATCGGCACCCTTTTATTTAAAATTGATGATTTTTCTAACATTTCAGCGGTATAAAATGGTACTTTAGATACTGTTCCTAATCTAATACCATGATATTCAACTGGTACTCCCTCTGTTAACCCCGATATAGAATCAGAAAGCATAATAAGGAATTCTTTATATTCAGTATATTGCGAATCTTGGATAGATTTTTTATCTTCATATAATGTATAAACTGCATTTTGCTCAGCGGGTGCACCTAATTTGGATCCTTCGGGTAAATCAAAACTAATTCCTCCAGACATTAATACATCCAGAGAAGGGACATCTAGGCTTGCACCTCGAGATGAAAGAGTTAAATTGATACCTCCTTCTTTCCAAAATCGTACGTTTTGTGTTACTAACACATCATAAGGTTTAGTAATAAAAATTTGATATTTCATCTTACGCGATTCAACATCAAATTCCGAGGTCTCCACATTCCCTACACGATAACCATGAAACATGATAGCTGCCCCTCGAGGAATCACACCATTTTGCTCACTTTCTAATTTTAGACGAATACCTTTGATACTAGGATCAGACAACGGAGGCGCATCAGAAAGCACAAAAGGTTTATTTTGAAAACTATGATTATCGTTCCCTGCGGCTAATTCTATATAGACACCCGATAAAATAGTACCTAATCCCGTTACCCCATCACGACCAATTTCTGGCTTGACGACCCAAAAAATCGAATCATTTTTCAGCAATGGAGCCATGTCGCTATAAACACGGCCTTTTATAACCACTTGCTGGTAGTCATCAGATAAAGTCACTTCATCGACTATACCCACATCAACACTGCGATTTTTAATTACCGTTTTGCCAGCAACAATGCCACTTGCGTCTTTTGCAAGTAATGTGAACGAGGTACCTCTATCAGCATAATGAGAGTAGATTATCCATAGACCAACAATTGCAGTGACAATGGGAATAATCCATATTGCTGAAATAGCTCTAATTTTAATTATTTTTGCCAATTTACTTGATGTTGCCATATTGTTCCTATTAATCTATTTTCTATTTTGCGGACGATCCCAAATTAAACGAGGATCAAATTTTTGTGATGCAATCATTGTGATAATAACGACAGTTGCAAAGAATGTAACGCCAATATCAGGATAAACACCCATCATTTGCTGATTTCTCACTAAAGAACAAACGACAGAAACAACAAATATATCTATCATTGACCATTTACCAATAAACTCAACTGCACTATATAATTTTTTCATTTTTAAACAATTATTCTTATTTTTTCGTTTTACTGCTAATGCAAAATAACAAAGCCAACTTAGTGAAATAATTTTTAAAATTGGTATAACAACACTAGCGAGAAAAATAACAAGAGCAACAGGTACATCACCTGCTTGCCACATATAAATAACTCCATCCATGATATTTGAAGTTGATGCAGCTCCCAAAACAACGGTTATCATAATTCCAAATAAATTAGCAGGAATGTAAAGAATTAATGAAGTAATTAATAAAGCTATAGTCCATTGTATTTTATCACGATCCCTAATTTTACTTTTTTGTTTACATCGAGGGCATTTTTTATAATGTATGGGTAATATAGCCTGACAACAATTACATAATTTTAGATTTTGACTAATTCCTGTTTTTCCAACTTTCAATGAATTAACAGCAAAGTTATTACGATGAATTTCGTTCCAAATTACTTCAGGCGAGAAAATAACTAAAGATTTTATATAAAAAAAGACAAATAGACAAAACGCCCAAAACGTACCAGTGACCCCAATACTGCCATAACTCATTAATTTAACAAAACTGACCAAAACACCAGTAAGAAAGATTTCCGGCATACACCAATGTTGAAATTTTTCATAAACAATAAGTAGATCGCGTTTGCGATATTTTGTTAATTGAATTCTGGAGCAAAGCAGGACGATGATTAATAAATTGAATATAGGGAAAAGTAAAACAAATAAAATAAAAAGCGCTGAAACATAGCTATATTTATCAAAATAAAGGGTCTTAGGAATATCTAATACGCTAACGCCAATGTAATTTCCTACAATTCGGATATCAATAAAGACAAAGCCGCAGGCGACAATAATCATAATTAATGAACAAGCTGCATACATAGCAGCTCTAAATTTCATATTGCTACTATTTTTAGCTAATGTAGTATTACAGCGTGGACAAACAGCTTTGTGCCCTACTGTTATATCAGTTAATTCTATGACCAAATCACAGTGTGAGCATAAAACATAATGTTGTTTATCAATGGTCATTGTTTTCCTTTATTTCGAAATATATTTTAACCTAAATAAATATTTCAGAGTAATATAACATTTGAGTATGAAATTAATGAGTTATTATTAAATAGTTTCTTGAAGAACAAATATTTTAATGAATAAAAGTTGGTTATATTAGCTCCAAAGCTAATCATATCAAATGACATTTTTTTATGAAAGTATTACTAAATTAAATTAGTGGGTTTTGATTATTATCAAATATAATCTTTATAAAATGCGTTATTCTTTTCATTATACTAAAATAATCAATATTAATTTAGGTTTGATAAAAATTCACAGCTATAAAATTAACAAAATAATTCAATAAATTTAATCTTGAATATCAATATTTCATCACCATTTGTTAGTTTCAATTATTACATAAAACAAATCATCCATAAAATTTGTGTCTTAATTTCCATAGTTAACTAAATAATTGTTGAGAAAAAAACTTGATACTGTATAACAATACAGTATAATATTACCAATCCTAACTCATTGGAATTTTATAATATGAACGAAAACAAACAACGCGCACTTTCTGCTGCATTAAGTCAAATCGAAAAACAATTTGGTAAAGGTTCAATTATGCGTTTAGGGGACACCCAAACGTTAGATGTAGATGCTGTATCTACAGGTTCTTTAGGTCTTGATATTGCTCTAGGTATTGGCGGTTTACCAATGGGTCGAATTGTTGAAATTTTTGGGCCAGAATCATCTGGTAAAACAACACTTACCTTATCAGTCATAGCACAAGCTCAAAAAGAAGGTAAGACTTGTGCATTTATTGATGCTGAACATGCACTCGATCCAATTTATGCAGCTAAATTAGGCGTTCAAGTTGATGACTTATTAGTTTCTCAACCTGATACAGGAGAGCAAGCCCTTGAAATTTGCGACGCTTTGGTTCGTTCTGGTGCTGTTGATGTTATTATTGTTGACTCAGTCGCAGCATTAACTCCAAAAGCTGAAATTGAGGGTGAAATGGGCGATTCTCATATGGGATTACAAGCTCGCTTAATGTCACAAGCATTACGTAAACTAACTGCGAATATCAAAAATGCAAATTGTTTAGTTGTATTTATTAACCAAATTCGTATGAAAATTGGTGTTATGTTTGGTAGCCCAGAAACAACAACAGGCGGTAATGCACTAAAATTCTATGCTTCTGTTCGCCTTGATATTCGTCGCACAGGTTCTGTGAAAGAAGGCGAAGATATTATTGGTAGTGATACTCGCGTTAAGGTGGTTAAAAATAAAGTTGCAGCACCTTTTAGACAAGCAGAATTCCAGATTCTTTATGGTTGTGGTATTTCTAAAGAAGGCGAATTGATTGACTTAGGGGTTAAACATAAGTTAGTCGATAAAGCTGGTGCATGGTATAGCTACAACGGCGAAAAAGTTGGGCAAGGTAAAGCTAACTCAATTAAGTTTTTGCAAGAACATCCTGAAATCGCAAAAGAGCTCGAAACAAAACTACGTGATTTATTACTAAATAGCCCTGCAGATTTTACAGCCCCTGAAGACGATATTTCATTAGAGAATGACAGCATTGAATAATGAAAAAAAACTCAATAAATCAATCCTAAATAAAGCTGTGCAATTACTTGCACAGCGCGATCACTCTTCGTATGAACTAAGCCAAAAAATGATATTCTTTTTTGCAAAGAAGCAACAAAATACAGAAGAAGAATATCATGACCAATTGACTAAACTAAAAATTGAAATACAAGATGTGATTGAACATTGTATTAATCAAAATTGGATAAATGACGCCCATTATATTGAAAATTATATTGTTATGCGTGCCAATAAAGGCTACGGAAAGTATAAAATTGCAATAGAACTTAAACAACGGGGTTTATCTGTTGACTTAAGCCATCAGTTATTACAAGCCTCTAATATAAACTGGGGAAACCTTGCATATAAACAATTATTAAAAAAGTCAAAACAAATCAAACCCGAAAATAACAATAAAAAACAAAAAGTTACTCAGTTTTTAGTTGCTAGAGGTTATACACAAGATGATATTAAAGCTGCTTACGATTTATTGACTTAAATAATTATAATATCTAGAATACAAAACATATAATTTAAAGCCTATTACAAATAAAGCTCATTAATTCTTTTTTTATTTTATCCCTATTTACTTGTAATAAATATTAGTTAGCTCCACTCCAATTTAGGAAGATTTACTTTTCAACTTTAGTTGTAACGGGTATATTACTATGTTTAAAAATCTATCGTTTTATATGGAAGCATAAATGAAAAGTACTGCAGAAATTCGTCAAAATTTTCTTGACTTTTTCCGTGGCAAAGGACATGAAGTTGTCGCAAGTAGTTCCCTTGTTCCACACAATGATCCAACATTATTATTTACTAATGCTGGAATGAATCAATTTAAAGATGTATTCCTTGGTGTTGATAAGCGTTCTTACACTAGAGCAACAACATCGCAACGTTGCGTCCGTGCTGGTGGAAAACATAATGATTTAGATAATGTTGGTTATACTGCTCGACACCATACATTTTTTGAGATGTTAGGAAACTTTAGTTTTGGTGACTACTTTAAACATGATGCAATACATTTTGCATGGGAATTATTGACCAGCAAAGAGTGGTTTAACCTACCTAAAGAGAAGTTAACCGTTACCGTTTATGAGACAGATGACGAAGCATATGCAATATGGGAAAAAGAAATCGGCATCCCTAAAGAACGCATAATTCGTATTGGTGATAATAAAGGTGCTCCGTATGCCTCAGATAACTTTTGGCAGATGGGTGATACCGGTCCTTGTGGTCCTTGTACCGAAATTTTCTATGATCATGGTGATCACATTTGGGGAGGACCTCCTGGTAGCGCAGAAGAAGATGGTGACAGATTTATAGAAATTTGGAATATTGTCTTTATGCAATTTAATCGCCATCCCGATGGAACAATGGAACCATTACCTAAGCCATCTGTGGATACTGGTATGGGACTAGAACGTATTGCTGCAGTGCTACAACACGTCAACTCTAATTATGAAATAGATCTGTTTAAGAAATTAATTAATGATGCTGCTAACGTTATTCAGACTAAAGATTTAGAAAATAAATCGCTACGCGTTATTGCCGACCATATCCGCTCTTGTGCATTCCTAATTTCAGATGGAGTTTTACCTTCAAACGAAGGACGAGGCTATGTACTACGCCGCATTATTCGACGCGCAGTGCGTCATGGGCACATGCTAGGAGCAAAAGATATTTTCTTTTATAAATTAGTTAAACCATTAATTGATGTGATGGGAAGCGCAGCGGTTGAATTAGAAAATAATCGAAAACTAGTCGAAGATGCACTTAAAATTGAAGAAGAGCAATTTTTAAAGACTCTTGAACGAGGGTTATCTTTATTAGATCAGGAATTAGCCAAAATAACGGGGAAAGTTTTACCTGGAGATATCGCATTTAAACTTTATGATACTTATGGTTTTCCATTAGATCTAACGGCAGATGTGTGTCGTGAAAAAAACATTACTATCGATGAAGATGGCTTTAACCAATGCATGGAAGAGCAACGAAAGCGAGCTCGCGAATCAAGCTCATTTAATGTTGATTATAGTAATGTTATCAAGCTTGATGATAAAACTGAATTTTTAGGTTATCAAGCAACAGAATCATCAGGAAAAGTTATTGCTATATTTAAAAACGGCCAAAAAGTCGAAAATATTAACGCAGGTGATGAAGCTATTGTCGTTTTAGACAAAACACCATTTTATGGAGAGTCTGGTGGCCAAATTGGTGATAAAGGCTTACTAACTGCGGCTAATCTTGAATTTAGTGTTTTTGATAGCCAAAAATATGGTAAAAGTATTGGTCATTTTGGTCAAATTATAAAAGGCTCTTTAAAAGTTGGTGATAATGTCATTGCTGCTATTGATGTTGAGTTGCGTGAACGTATTCGACGTAATCACTCAGCTACGCATCTATTACAAGCGGCTTTACAACGTATTTTAGGCAACCATGTCCACCAAAAAGGGTCTCTAGTTAATGATAGCTATTTACGTTTTGACTTTTCACATAATCAAGCCATTACGCCAGAACAAATTATTGAAATAGAGAACTTAGTAAATCAACAGATTCGTCGTAATTTACCAGTTGATATTGAGCTAATGCCAATTGATAAAGCTAAAGATAAAGGCGCTATGGCTTTATTTGGTGAAAAATATGAAGATATCGTTAGAGTTCTAACAATGGGCGATTTTTCAATTGAACTTTGTGGTGGTACTCACGTAAATAGAACTGGTGATATTGGGTTATTTAAAATAATATCAGAATCAAGCATAGCTTCTGGTGTACGCCGTATTGAGGCAACTTCAGGGCAAAATGCAATGGATCTGATCCATAATGAATCTAATTTATTAACTCAAATTGGACAACTAACTAAAAGTGACAAATCGGCAGTTTTAGTGCGCATTGAGCAATTGATCGAGCAAACTAAACAGCTTGAAAGAACAATTGAACAACTAAAAGCACAGAAAGCTAGCCAAGAAAGTGCACAATTACTTAATCAATGTGAAAAAATCAATGATAAACATTTACTAATTGCTAAACTTGATAATGTTGAAGCAAAATTATTACGGACTATGATTGATGATCTGAAAAATCAATTAAAGACAGGTGTAATAATTTTAGCCGCTGTCAATGATGATAAGATCAATTTAGCTGCAGGTGTAACCAATGACTTAGTCAATATAGTTAAGGCAGGAGATTTGGTTTCCCAATTAGCATTAAAAGTAGGCGGTAAAGGGGGTGGGCGACCTGATTTCGCTCAAGCAGGTGGAATGGATCTCTCGGCATTACCAGAAGCGTTATCTTCTGTGAAAAAGGAAATCAGTAATAAATTACAAGCAAATTAGCCAGATAGGCTCAAAATATTTGTTAATTGAATATTAGAGTTTTCTGTAAAATCCCGTCTTATTGATGGGGGCTGATAAAGCTATATATTAAAATTGTTTGGATATATACTTAACTGATATTAGGAGATCTAATGTTAATTTTAACTAGGAGAGTAGGTGAAACACTAATAATTGGTGATGATGTAGTTATTACCATCTTGGGCGTGAAGGGAAATCAAGTCAGAGTAGGTATTAATGCACCTAAAGAAGTTTCTATTCATAGGGAAGAAATATATAACAAAATTCATCAACCACAAGAAGCAAATGATGAAATACCTAAGTCCATAGGGTAATATTGGGCAGGAAATAAACAACTAACACGCGTAAGCAAAAAAATGTTTGACTTATTTTTTGTAAAACGTAATATGTGCGCCACACATTATGATTTTGTTGTTAAAGCAAAATCATAATACATTGGTGAGATGGCCGAGAGGCTGAAGGCGCTCCCCTGCTAAGGGAGTATGCGGTCAAAAGCTGCATCGAGGGTTCGAATCCCTCTCTCACCGCCATTAAATAAATTAAAATATGCATCCGTAGCTCAGCTGGATAGAGTACCCGGCTACGAACCGGGCGGTCAGGGGTTCGAATCCCTTCGGATGCACCA
>NZ_JBIDFE010000025.1:0-25850 GCF_046635605.1 Gilliamella sp. BG3 | reverse complement strand
TTGGCATGATGAATCGAGTTATGGTTGTTTTTTGCAGAATTATTATAACTCACATCATGCCGTCTAAAAAATAATCATGAAAGATCAACACGCCCTAGTAATTATATTATTTTATAGACGATAATATATTCGATGAATGTGCTATTTTACCATTACCATTTTAAATTTTCAGTCATCTAAGATTAATTTATGAGGGGATGTGATATGCCATATAAAACACGTGAAGATTTACCTGATTCAGTACGCCATGTCTTGCCTGAACATGCGCAAGATATTTTTAAAGAAGCATTTAATAGTGCAATTAAGGAATATCAAGATCCGCATAAACGGCGTGATAACAGTGCACCAGAAACGATTGCTTTTAAAGTAGCTTGGGCTGCTGTCGAAAAGGTTTATCACAAAGGTGAAGATGGTAAATGGGTAGCTAAATAGATATTTAAATGGTTTAAGTTGAGCAACACAGCTTAATATTTTGAAAAATTTATTTTTTGTATATTTATTTAGGAGATATATATATGTATATTTGTACACTTACTTATGTGAAACCCATTACTGAAGTAGAAAAATATTTGTCACAGCATATTGATTATCTTGAGGACTATTACCGAACGGGACATTTTATTGCATCAGGTCCAAAAGTCCCTCGTACAGGTGGTGTGATTATTTGTCGTGCTGAGAATAAAGAGCAAGCGCTAGCAATATTACAAAAAGATCCGTTTTATATTCATCACATTGCTCAATATGAGATTATCGAGTTTGTGCCATCAAAATATACTGATGGGTTTGAAGAATTTATTTAAAAGTTAACTTCAAATATTTAAAGTTTATTATTCATTTTTGTGATATTTATCACATTTCGGTAAATATCACAAAAAACTGCACATTTCATTAATCACCTTTCCTACCCAAATATACTTATATTTTTCCTGATCAATACGGAAAAAGTTGGTTAGTAATTCTATTTTTTTCCTTTTATACTAAATTTGAATTATCAATAAACACAGGTACTTAATTATGAAGAATAGAGGTTTACCAAAAGATTTTTTGTGGGGTGGTGCTGTTGCTGCTCATCAATTAGAAGGTGCTTGGCAAGTTGGTGGAAAAGGAATAAGTGTCGCTGATGTGATGACTGTTGGTTCACCAAAAAGTTATCGTAAAATTACTGAAGGTGTTATTGAAGGTGAATATTATCCTAATCATGAAGCTATTGATTTTTATCATCATTATAAAGATGATATTAAGTTATTTGCTGAAATGGGTTTTAAATGTTTTCGTACTTCTATTGCTTGGACTCGTATCTTTCCAAAAGGTGATGAACTTGCACCAAATGAAGAAGGGTTAAAATTTTATGATGATCTTTTTGATGAATGCTTAAAATACAATATTGAGCCAGTTATTACACTTTCTCATTTTGAATTACCTTATTACCTTGTTACTGAGTATGGTGGATTCCGTAATCGTAAATTAATTGATTTTTTTGTCCGTTTTGCAGAGGTATGTTTTGATCGTTATAAGAATAAAGTCAAATATTGGATGACTTTTAACGAAATCAATAATCAAGCTAACTTTAATGAAGATTTTGCACCGTTTACTAACTCAGGTATTTTCTATAAACAAAGCGACGATCGTGAGCAGATTATGTATCAAGCTGCACATTATGAATTAGTTGCTAGTGCTAAAGCGGTACAAATTGGTCATGCTATTAATCCTGATTTTAAAATAGGCTGTATGTTGGCGGTGATCCCTATCTATCCAGAGACTTGTAAACCAGGTGATATTCTAATGGCACAAAAGGCTATGGAGCGTAAATATTTTTTTGGTGATGTTCATGTCCATGGAGAGTATCCAAACCATATTAAAAATTATTGGCAACGTAAAGATTTTAAACTTGATATCACCAATCAAGATCTTGAGATCTTGAAAAATGGAACAGTTGATTACATTGGCTTTAGCTATTACATGTCTAATGCAATTAGGAAGAAAGAAAATAATGAAAGCTATGAATATAACGAAAAAACCGATCTGATCGGCAATCAATATGTTAAAAAATCAGATTGGGGTTGGCAAATCGATCCTGAGGGACTTCGTTATACACTTAATTGGTTAACTGATATGTATCGTTTACCGCTTTTCATAGTTGAAAATGGTTTTGGCGCCTACGATAAAGTCGAAGCTGATGGTAGCGTGCACGATGCTTACCGTATTGATTATCTGCGTGAACATATTAAACAAATGAAACTTGCTGTTGAAGAAGATGGTGTTGATTTGATGGGATATACTCCTTGGGGATGTATTGATCTTGTTTCAGCAGGGACAGGTGAAATGGAAAAACGTTATGGATTTATCTATGTTGATAAAGATAACGAAGGTAACGGTTCACTAAAACGTAGTCGCAAATCCTCGTTCACATGGTTTAAAAAAGTCATTGAGTCTAATGGCGAAGTCTTATAAAGCATAACTATTTCTAGGGGAATTTATGAAAAAAGCATTAATCATTTGTGCGGCAGGTATGTCATCATCATTAATGGCTAAAAAAGTAACAGAATATTTTGCTAGCAAAGATAAAACAATTTTGGTTGATGCAGTCTCGGCAACCGAAGGCGGAAATATGATTCAAAATAGTGATTTTTCACTCTTTTTAATTAGCCCGCAAACTATGATGATGCTTGATAAATTTAAAAAATTGGGGCAAGAAGTCGGTAAGCCTGTTGTGAGTATTCCTTTTCAGGCTTATATACCCGTTCAATCAGGCATTGAACAATTGGCTAAGTTAGTAGAGGAGAATATAAACTAATTTAAATCAATATATATCGGCTTTAGCGATATGATTTGGCGTTGTGAATAGATTATTAAAATAGCAGCGCCTTACTATCTTACGTTGGTGTGTGGTGTACTTATGTTATGTAATAGTTAAAAGTATTCACTATATTATTAATAATATGGTTTTAGTTGACACAGGTATGGATGATAGTGATTAAAAATAAACAGCGTGACCTTATTAGTTTATTAGTTCGTTCTAAAGATATATTCAAAAGTAGTGTATTACTAGCAAATGAGTTAGCATTATCAGATCGCACTGTTCGCACTTATCTTAATGATTTGAAATCGTTAATTGAAAGTCACGGTGGATCTATTATTAGTAAACAAGGTTATGGTTACAAATTACAAATTAAAGATAGAACAGCTTTCAATTTATTTTTAATTGAGCATCATTTATTAGATCGCAATGTAGAACAAGCAAATTGTCGAGAAGTATGTCAGAGAAAGCACCATATTCTTAATTTATTATTATTAGAAAGCCAAAAAATCGATATAGAAGCATTAGCTGAACAATTATTTATTAGCTCTTCTCAACTAAATAAAGATATTTTAGAAATCAAACACCAACTCCAACCTTATGGGCTTACTATTAGAAAAAGTCAATCTCTGTTTTATGTTGAAGGTGAGGAAAAAGCAAAACGACATTTTATTTTGAGCTATTTTTTTCATGAAGAATCGATTAATTTTCTGCAGCATCTAACTTATTTAAACAAGTTCAATGATGTAATTGGCTTAGATACGTTAACCATTATTATTTTAGATGAGTGTCGTGAGGCAAAAATAAAATTATCTGATGTAATGATACAAAATATCGTCTTGCATTTATCATTAAGTATCAAACGGTTACAGTTAGGGCTTTCTATTCAAAATCTTGATATGCCACAATCTACTAAAAAGAAATTGGAATATCAAGTCGCTAAAAAAATCATCAATAAAGTAGAAAAAGTGATTGGTTTTTGTTTTCCCAAAGAAGAACAAATGTATTTAACATTGCATTTGATTAGTAAATCAAATTTTATTCAGAATGATTTTAACTCCGAGCTGTATTTATCTTTGACTAATTTATTATTTAGAATACAGCAAGAAACTGGATATTTATTTTTAAACGATGAGCAATTGAAAAACGGAATTATTCAGCACCTAAAACCGATGATTGTCCGCTTAGAACAGCATATAAAATTGAAAAACCCATTGCTTGATGAAATTAAAACAAACTCTCCAGAATTGTTTGAGTTAGTTAAAAAATACCTTAACCAGCTTCCTGAACTTAAAAAATTTACGATTCCTGATGATGAATGGGGTTATTTGACTTTGCACTTTTTAGCTTCGATAGAAAAGTTAAAAAATGAACAAAAGGCTAAAGTGTTAATTATTTGTGCAACTGGGCAGGGTAGTGCTCAACTACTAAAAAATCGCGTTGAATGCGAGTTTAATGAAAGAATCAAAATCGTTGCAACGCAAGGCTATTATGAAATTGAACCCAAAGTATTGGATAAGGTTGATTTTATTATCTCGTCAGTTGATCTATCATCAAAAGTATTTAAAGTCCCTGTTTTTCACGTCTCTGTATTTTTTACAGAAGATGATATACAAAAAATTCGTCGTCATTTATCGTCACCAATTATGCTTATCTCGGCACATACAGAGCCAATATCAACATTTGCATCATCAAATACTTTAGATCATCTTAGTAATGTTGAACAAATGGTAGATGAACTATCCGCTGATTATTTCTACCAATGCAGTGGTACCCAAAGTAAAGAACAAGTTTTAGATGGTTTGCTTGATCTTTTAGTACTAAATGAAGATAACAATTATAAGCAAAAGATGATAGCACAAATGGAAAATCGTATGCTATTAGGTGATATTTTCTTTAGCCCAACTATCGTAGTACCACATCCAGCAATGCCTGTGGGAAAATTGTCTAAAATTGGTATTGCAATTATTCCTGATGGATTATTTTGGGATCACAATTATCCAAAAATTCACTTTATCTTTATGATTTCACCATCTATTTATCAAAACCCGACTTTATCAATGATGACAAAAGCTATTGTCAAATTGATTGACGATTTAGAAATGCAAACAAAACTGTTAAAAACACAAAACTTTAACCAATTTAAACGACTTTTTATCCAACTTATTGAAAAAGAGGTATAGCAATGAATAAAGAAATGAGCTCAGAGGATATTCAACTTATTGCTTTTAATATTATTTTGTATAGTGGTAATGCTAAAACTAAAATCCACGAGGCTTTTAAGACGATGAGACAAGCTGATTTTATTGGCGCAAATCAGCTTCTTGAAGAAGCGAATAAAGAAATCTTACAAGCACACCATTCCCAAACAGAACTACTGCAAAATTATGCCAATGGTACCAAAATCACAATGGAAATTATTATGGTACATGCACAAGATCACTTAATGACAACCATGAGCTTTCGAGAAATGGCAATTGAAATGTTACATCTATATGAAAAACATCATGAGTTAGAAATAAAACTAAAAAGCTAAATAAGGAGTAGCATAATGACAGAAAATCTAACAATGCATAAAAAAATCAGCCTAACTAACCTTAAGTTTAATCGATTTTTAGTGATTCGCTATACCACTGCATTTTTTTTATTTTTGAATCTTTATTGGGCAACCTTTCTAATAGGTTCATTGTCAATAGTCGCTATTTTACCGCTTACTCTTTTTGTTTTGGGAATACTTACCACATGGGAACAAATTAAGCTTTATCGTAATCATTGCAACAAATTGCCTTATGCAAGATTATTTTATCGTACTTTAGCGATAGTCTTTACGGCACTCATTATTACTCTCTATACCCCTTTGTATCAAATTTTCTATCCATTTTTAAAACAGACGCAAGATACATTACATGTATTGGCGATATTACAGGTATTGAGTTTAATTATTACGTTTTTAATGCTTAAAAAGCTAAATAATATTCAACATAATCGGGATCAGCATTTTAAAAGAATCCAAGCTTACGAAAAATTTATTAATTAAAAGAGGACAATAAAATGAATACGGGATTTGTTATTTTGCAGAAATATCTGATGACGCCCATGGCTAAAATATCGCAATTTAAAATTGTTCGAGCAGTAATGGCTGCGGGGATGGCGTCTGTACCTTTTTCTATTGTAGGTTCAATGTTTTTAGTATTTAACACATTGCCAATGACATTTACGGGATTAGAAGTTTTTTTTGAAAATACTTTTTTTAGAGTGAGTGATCTTTATATGATTGCTAACACAGCGACAATCGGTATTTTGGCTCTTTATTTTAACTTTGTTGTTGGTTATGAACTAACTAAAATCGAAGCAGAAGAAACAGGCCTTAAAGTTAATGCTCTTAATGGTGCGATGTTATCTGTTTTTGCCTTTTTCATGACTTTGCCTGAACTGATCATGCAAAATGGGGTTATTACCTTACTTAATGATCAAAATAATTTAGTCTTTAATGGGCTACGCTTACAACCATTTATCTTTCGCTTGGGTACATCAGGTATATTTATTGCAATAGTTATGGCCATTGTGGCAACTAACCTCTATTTTTTATGTGTTAGACGAAATTGGGTTGTAAAAATGCCTGAAACAGTGCCATTAGGTGTTTCGCGATCTTTTACCGCACTGATCCCAACTTTTGTAATTGCCTTTTTTGTGATCATTGTTAATGGTATTTTCATCTATTTTGGTACTGATATTTTCAATATTATAGCTGTACCGTTTGCTTTTGTAACCAATCTTACCAAAAGCTGGTTGGGTATTATGGTTATCCTATTTTTAATCCATGCGCTATGGGTGGTTGGGATCCATGGTGCCAGTATTATTGGAGCATTTATTACCCCTATTATGTTAACTAATATGACTGAAAATACAGCGGGAGCACATATTCCTTTTGCTGGTGAATTTAATAATTCACTCGTGATTTTAGGGGGATCAGGTTCTACTTTATTAATGACATTTTTTATTGCGTTTTTTGCTAAGTCTAGCCAACTAAAAATCTTAGGGCGAGCATCTGCAGTACCCGCAATATTCAATATCAACGAACCAGTTATTTTTGGTATGCCGATTGTATACAATCCTTATTTAGCTCTCCCTTTTTTCTTAGCACCTATGGCTTGCGGAACATTAGGTTATTTGGCTATTAATACTGGTTTTATTCATCCAATCATCGCATTAATTCCATGGCCATCCCCAATGGGATTAGGGGCATTTATTAGTACTGGCGGTGATTATAAAGCGGCTATTGTTGCCATATTCTCGGCTATTTTAGCTTTGCTAATCTATATTCCTTTTGTCAAATTATATGACAATAAATTGTATAAAGATGAGCAAGGTAAGTCAGAAAACCAAATTCAAACAGCTTAATTTTTTATATAAGGGCGTATACATTTCATTAAAGATTACGCTCTTTTTTAGCTAAAATCATAAATATCAATTATGCTTATTTTCTCTGAGATTTAAGAAATCATCCCTACTAAATTCACTACTGTTTTATACTCAAATTTATACTCAAACGTAGTGTTTCCTGAAAGTTTTTAACAAAAATCAGTTTTATTTAGACGGAGAATATTTTATTCGCTAACTGTGTTAAGAAAATACATCATTGTTGATATTTTCAGTTAATTTTGTAAAAAATTTTTTACACCAAACGAAAGTATTTTTTAAAACTTCTAGATGAAATTTTATAACAAATTTTAATTATCATCGATTGCATTTCACATTTAATCATCAGTCTCTATTGAGTAAATTATAATTGCGTTAATTATTTTTTAGTTCTAGTAATCTTTGCTACTCCATTAAAATGGTAAATTAGAGTAAATATGTACTATATAACTGATCAATATTCGATCAGTATTTTTGTTTTCTATGCTATATTGATGGTTACCCTTAACTTATTGTTGCATGATCTATTAATGCGCTTTATGTATTTGGGGATTATGTGGGTACGATAAATGATACTTTAATTTGGAGGTACAAAATGTTTTCTCTTAAACGTAAATTGATAAAGTATTGCTACTTTATGGTATTTTTACTGATAAGCCAACAAGTACTAGCTGTCGAAAACGTAACACAAAAATTAACAGCTGCCGCAGTTGCTTCGCCCGATTATTATGGTGCAAAGGCAGCCGAAGAAGTGCTCGAAAAAGGTGGAAATGCAGCCGATGCTGCGGTGGCCACCGCATTTGCTCTTGCTGTTACTTATCCTGAAGCGGGTAATATTGGTGGGGGTGGTTTTATGACTCTTTGGATGGACGGTAAGCCTTATTTTATTGATTATCGTGAAGTTGCACCAAGTAAAGCTGATAAAGATATGTATCTTGATGATCATAAAAATGTGATTCCTAATTTGAGTTTATATTCTTACAAAGCATCGGGAGTGCCTGGAACTGTTGCTGGTATGTGGGCGGTTCATCAGCGTTTTGGTAAATTACCTTGGAAAGAGGTTATAGCACCAGCTATTCGATTTGCCAATGAAGGATTTGTTGTAGACAAACAACTAGTTAAACGTTATCAAGAGGCACAAGAACTTGCGCCTGCTAATGGTCACTTTAAGCAATACTTTGGTTCAATGCAAGAAGGGAAAATATTTAAACAACCTGAGCTTGGTAAAGTTTTAGATCGTATTGCCCAGCAAGGTAGCGATGGATTTTATAAAGGTGAAACGGCTAAATTAATTGCACAACAGATGAAGAAAAATGAAGGTTTAATTACTGAAAATGATTTAGCAAATTATAAGGTTAAATGGCGAGATCCTTTAATTGCTAACTGGCATGATATGCAGATTGTTACTGCTCCACCGCCAAGCTCAGGAGGTGTTGGTTTAATTCAATTATTATTAATGAAACAATATTTAGCGAATGATTTCAAAGAGGTAAAAGTAAATTCAGCGCAATATATTCACTTGTTAGCAGAAATAGAAAAACGTGTTTTTGCCGATCGAGCCGAATATATGGGAGATCCTGATTTTATCTCTGTACCTGTCACTGAATTGATTGATAATAATTATTTAGCGCAGAGAGCGAAACAAGTTAATCCAAAAGCGATTTCGATTACTGAAAAAGTTAAACCAGGTTTAGATAATAATCGTGAAAAGTTACAAACTACACATTTTTCGATTGTGGATAAATGGGGCAATGCCGCATCGAATACTTACACACTTAATGGTTGGTTTGGATCTGCTGTTGTAATAGAAGGCACTGGTATCATTCTAAATAATGAAATGGATGATTTTAGTAGTAAACCAGGTGTTGCTAATCAATTTGGTGTCGTGAGCAAAGATGCTAATGCAATAGAACCAAATAAACGTCCTTTATCTTCTATGACACCAAGTATTTTTATTAAAGATAACGAAGTTGCAATGGTCATTGGTACACCAGGTGGTTCAAGAATTTTCACTTCAATCTTTCAAGTTGTGACAAATGTTTTTGATAATCATATGTCATTAAAAGCGGCAATGGATGCTCCGCGTTATCATCATCAACTATTACCAGCGAATCTTATCTTTATTGAGCGTTTTCAAAATAAAGTGCCAGAAAAGTTAAAAGATAAACTTAAACAGATGGGTTATCATTTTAAACAGCAAGATTTTAGCGGTGATATTCAAGCCATAAAAATTACCGACAATAAACCCGAAGCCGTATCAGATATTCGAGGTCGAGGTAAATCAATTATTGTGAAATAGATAATAAAAGACCCGCCATAATGACGGGTCTTTTTGTATTTATTGTTGGATAATTATTCAGGAATAATATCAATAATAAGTTTAGCAAATGCTTCGCTGTGTACTTGGAAGAACACTTCATGTTCACCAGTAGTACGCAGTACACCATTTGGTAAGCGAACTTCGCTTTTTGATACTTGAATACCACGAGCTTTAACAGCATCAGCGATATCACGAGTACCGATTGAACCAAATAATTTGCCTTCATCACCGGCTTTAGAAGTAATAGTTACTTTACCAAGTGCATTGATTTGAGCAACACGCTCTTCAGCTGCTTTCAATGTTTCTGCAAGCTTAGCTTCTAATTCAGCACGACGAGCTTCAAAGAATTCGATATTCTTTTTAGTTGCTGATACAGCTTTACCTTGTGGAATTAAAAAGTTACGTGCGTAACCTGCTTTAACATTAACTTGATCACCTAAGCTGCCTAAATTAGCAACTTTATCGAGTAGAATAATTTGCATTATATGTTCCCTCTGTTGCTAATTACTGATGATTATCAGTATATGGTAATAATGCCAAGTAACGAGCGCGTTTGATTGCGCGAGCTAATTGACGTTGATATTTTGCGCTAGTACCAGTGATACGGCTTGGTACAATTTTACCACTTTCTGTGATATAGCTTTTTAATAAAGAAACATCTTTATAATCAATTTCTTTAACGCCTTCTGCAGTAAAACGGCAGAATTTGCGACGACGGAAATAACGTGCCATTTGGCTATTCTCCTAATAGTTTAACTTGGTCAGCATGTAAAACAAGTTGGCTTGTTTGGTTGCGTTTAGTGTGGGTGCTTATAAAGCCACTAACTAAAACTTTGCTGCCTTTTTTTATGTAACTTAACTCTTGTTGTCCACTAACAATCACAGGCATTATGCACCATGCTTGTCTTGTAAGTTCTGCTTCGATTTGTTTAGAAACGTGTTCTAAATAAAATTGACAATGCGAGATCCCACTTGGACTGATTTTTCGTATCGGAGTTTTTTTTACAATACCCGATAACATTAAACGATTATTCGTCGGAATCATCGTCCATGGTTACTTCGTTAAAATCTTCTTCAGAACTACGACGTTCATCTTTGGCTTTTAACATAGGTGAAGCTTCAGTTACAGCGTGTTTTGTGCGCATAATTAAACTGCGAATTACTGCATCATTGAAACGGAAGCTATCTTCAAGCTCGTTAACAGCTTCTTGAGTTGCTTCAACATTCATTAACACGTAATGTGCTTTGTGCAGTTTTTCGATAGGATAGGCTAATTGACGACGACCCCAATCTTCTAAACGATGGATTTTGCCACCATCAGTGGTTAACGTACCAGTATAACGTTCAATCATACTAGGTACTTGTTCACTCTGATCTGGGTGAACCATAAATACTATTTCGTAATGACGCATTATCGCTCCCTACGGATTAATCAGCTTTCTGTCGGGGCAACCGCAACCCATTGAAAGCAAGGAACAAGAAAAATAGGCGGTTGAAATCGACGAGGCATTATATATCAAGTTATTGGGTTTGACAAATGAATATGCCAAGATTCTTTGTAAGACAGTGTCACTTTTATTTGATAGGAAGTATCTGTTTTTATGACTGTTTTTTATGAAATTCTTTTGAAAAAACGTCAAAAAAAGCAGGAAAAACTTCAATAAAATCAATACCTTTTCTGACCGATTTTTGTGGTTGTAAAAATGCATTGTAAAATGTAACGATTTCTATACATTTTTGTTAGTAAAATATGATATGCTTTCGTGCAATAGAATTGTTATAAGTAGATGTTTGTATAACTATATAAGTAAGATAAGAGGAAAGGTTTGATGGCTCAGGAAACTATTTTTAGTAAAATTATTCGACAAGAAATCCCCGCTGATATTGTTTTTCAGGACGATAAGGTGACAGCATTTCGTGATATTTCTCCTCAAGCGCCGACTCATGTGTTGATTATCCCAAATAAACTAATTCCAACCGTTAATGATATTAAGGAGGAAGATGAAACCATTATTGGGCATATGATGGTTGTTGCTGCCAAAATTGCAAAACAAGAAGGTATTGATGAAAGTGGATATCGTTTAATCATGAATTGTAATAAAGATGCAGGGCAAGAAGTTTTTCATCTTCATATGCATTTATTAGGTGGTAAAAATTTAGGTAGATTAATAGGTTAATCATATATGAAACAGATCAAGCGTATATTTGTTACAAGTTCACTGGTTTTTGCTTTAACGGGGTGCCACCTTATTAGTAATACCCAAAAAGTTGAGGTGAAACCACCTGTAGATGTTACTCAGTCTGATGATACTGGTGTGATTGAAATGCCTCCTGAAATTGCTAAACAGACTGATTGGAATTCGGTATTATCACCATTTATCAAGAAATTAGTTAATGTGCCACTTTCAAATTCAGACAATAAACTTATTTTTATTAGTGATATTCAAAACCGGAGTGGTGATTATATTGCAAATAATCAAATAGATGAAGCATTACATCAGTTAATGAATAAGCAAAATACGTTTACAGTAGTAGATAGACAGACAATAAGCCAAGCTAAACAATCATTGGGGATTTCAGCTGATGATAAGTTGGTATCACGAGGTAAGATGATTGGACTGGCTAAATCGATAAATGCTAGCTATGTTCTTTTCACCACAATATATAAAGTACCAAGTGCAAGCAATGATGTCGATCTGGCAATGGAATTAATTTCAACACAAAGTGGAGAAATCCTAACCAGGGTTGCATCTAAAGATTTTCCTAAGCAGCCTGATATCAATAAGGAAACAAATAAAGTTATTGAGGACAACAAATAATGGGACCATTGTTGATTGATGTTGATGGTTTAGCATTAACTGAAGAAGATAAAAAACTGTTGCAAAATCCGTTGATTGCAGGGGTGATTTTATTTAGTCGTAATTATCAAGATCAAGCTCAATTGATGGCATTGATAAAACAGATTCGAGCTGCCTCTTCACAGCGTTTATTAATTTCGGTCGATCATGAAGGTGGGCGAGTTCAGCGATTTAGAGAGGGGTTTACGGCAATTCCTCCTGCGCAATCGTTTGCGGCACTTAATAACCTTGAGCAAGCAAAGTCTTTGGCTTTTGATGCCGGTTGGGTTCTTGCTATGGAACTTATTGCTTTTGATATCGATCTTAGCTATGCGCCCGTTTTAGATTTAGGTCACGATTGTCTTGCTATCGGTACACGTTCTTTTCATCAAGATGTCGATATTGCTTATCAAGTTGCTTCCGCTATGATTGATGGTATGCATGCTGCAGGTATGAAAACTACAGGCAAGCATTTTCCTGGGCATGGTCATGTGATTGCTGATTCACATAAAGAAACGCCTGTAGATCATCGCGAAAAGTCGCTTATTGAACTTGATATGCAAATTTTTGCCAAATTGATTGCGGATAAAAAACTTGATGCAATCATGCCTGCTCATGTTATCTATCCTGCTTTTAATAATAAACCTGCTAGCGGTTCGCCATATTGGCTTAAAACAGTGCTTCGTGAGCAATTACATTTTGATGGTGTAATCTTTTCTGATGATTTATCAATGGAAGGTGCTTCAGTAATGGGGAATCATGCTGAGCGAGCCCAAGCTGCGTTAGCTGCTGGTTGCGATCTGCTTTTAGCTTGTAATAATAGGCAAGGGACATTAGCTATTTTAGACCAATTAGCAGCATTAGATAAGATTAATTCCTTAACATCAGATAAAGCAAAATGTTTATTAACCAATACAAAAATCACCTATGTAGAATTAACAAAAAGTTCTGAGTGGCAACATCGTCGTGATAATTTATTAAAACTTAATGAAAAGTGGACAGAATATGCAAGCAGCAATCATTGAAATGGATAATGACCAACTTCTGGTTGCCTATAATCATGTAGCTAGAGCACTATTTGCTCAAAACGATTTAGTATTAAATCAACCCTTTAATTATCAAAAGGTCTTCAATCTTGATAATACAATAAATATAGATGGACATGATGATACGATTATTGTGTTAGATTCTCAGCACGTTTTATTGCAAAAAGTGATGGAATCATCTAAAACAATATTTATTTTACAACCAATTGAGTATTTAAAAAAAAGGTTATCAAAAATAAAGGTTGTTGGTTCTCAAGCTTTTGATATTTTTGCCAGCCAAAGTTTAGTCATGCAAAAACTTATCGCTCAAGCTAAAGCATTCTCAATGCAAAGAGAACCATTGCTTATCTCTGGCGAAACTGGTACAGGTAAAGATTTACTTGCTAATGCTTGTCATCAATACAGTTCACGTGGCGATCAGGCTTTTCTAGCATTAAATTGTGCAGCTATGCCTGATGAGGTTGTTGAAAGTGAATTATACGGGCATGCAGCTGGTGCTTATCCTGGCGCTATTGAAGGTAAAAAAGGCTTTTTTGAACAAGCCAACGGTGGCTCAGTATTGCTTGATGGCATTGATGAAATGTCGTTTCAAATGCAAACTAAATTATTACGTTTTATCAATGATGGCTATTTCCGCCGTGTGGGTGATGATGATGAAGTTTATGTCGATGTGAGAATTATTTGTGCAACAAAGGTCGATTTAGCTGATTTGGTTGAACAAGGTAAATTTAGAAAAGATCTTTATTACCGACTTAACGTACTATCGCTTAATTTACCTTCTTTACAACAGCGTAAAGACGATATTCAATCACTTACGCATATTTTTGTAAATGAATATGCCAATAAACAAGGCATCATACCACCAACAATTGACGATAATGTTATTGATAATTTGACCCGTTACTCATGGCCAGGTAATGTAAGACAACTTAAAAACATACTTTATTCGGCATTAGCGCAATTGACCTCGCCTAGGTTAACGGTCAAAGACATTGTGTTACCGACTCCAATCACATCGCAATTATCGTGGGTCAACAATATTGAAAATAAAACTCTTGATGAAATAACTAAACAGTTTGAAAAAGAGATCTTATTAAAATTATATGATCAATACCCAAGCTCAAGAAAGCTGGCCAAAAGATTAGGTGTGTCGCATACAGCGATTGCAAATAAGTTGCGGGATTATGGGATAGGGCGGTAAGTTTATAAAACAAGCAAGAAATATTTGCTTGCTTTATACTTTATGATAAGAGTTTGTTATTAATGTTAATTTAGCAAGGCATTTATTTTGTTAGTTATAAAATTAATGTCTTTATTCAATGAAGCTCTTATAAATATGATAATGTGTTTTAAAGGTATTTTTTTTCTAATCCCATAACGTATTATATACAATATATTGCTCAGTTTTTTTGCATTATTTTTTATAAATAATCGTGTATATATATGCATGTAAATTTCTATTATTGGTGGTTTTTCTTTATATAAATAATAGATATTGATATTAAAAAGGTAATCAGAACGTAGAAAATTTATGTATTGTGTTTTTGTTTTTGGTAATAGATTGGTTTTTTGTACGTACTTTGTGCACTTATTGATGATTTGAGCATATAGTTCAATATATTGTTTACTTATCTTTTTATTGTTAGTTAATGAGTTAGCTCTTTTTCTATAATAATATAAAGGACTTTTTGAGTAATAAGTTAAATTTGCAGATAATAGTACATCCAATGTTATTAAGTGATCTTCGTGATTTCTTCCTTCAAATCGTAAATTGAGCGCTTCCTTTTTAAAAATATATTTCCAACATGCGCCAGGGTATTTTTTATTTTCAATTATATGCGTAAATAGCTCATTACCAGTGTCAAATCTGATTAAACTATTGTCATTATTATTAAATTCTATATTCTCTAATTTTTCAAAGTTTTGGTTTTCAAAATAGAATAACTCAATAACATTACTAATTTTTAAGACTTTTAAAAATGTTGCAAATAAATTAGGATGTAAAATATCATCAGGATCGACGAATTGAATGTATTGCCCTGTTGCTTGATTAATTCCGATATTTCTAGCTTGGCTAACCCCTTGATTAGTTTGATATATATATTTTACACAAGAAAATTTTTGAGCAAAGGCTTGAATAACATTAGCAGTGTTGTCAGTCGCACCATCGTCTATACATATAATTTCCTTAGGTTGAACAGTTTGTTGAACAATAGAATTGAGACACTGTTCAATGTAATTTTCAACATTATAGCAAGGAATAATGATAGAAAGGTTAAGTATTAATTTTTCATTTTCCATAGTAAAATATCTTTTAAGAAAAAATATTGCTGTTAGTTGGTTTGACATCTTTGCCTATGGATGCGTATGAACGAGGATGTTTTTTTGTTATTACACATTTCAATAATTTTAAAAAGCTTTTAAAACTTAAATTGTCTTTTTTCTTCATTTTATAAGCATAAAATAAATTTCGGCGTACTTCAATTTTAGGATTGCGAGCTCGATACATTCGCATTAACATTTTTGCATAAGCAATTTCAAGCCTTGCTCGTTCGCTAAGTTCATCATAGGAGATTTCACAAGTCATATCATGATACATTTTTCCTATACATAAGCCTTTTAACATCGCAGTTTGTGGTGTTGCATGAATTAAATCAAATAATCGATGATCTGTATGATAGAAAGCAAATTTTTCATCAAAAACATAATGATGATTAACTAGTAATTTATCAATTAAATTTTTTGATAATGCGGTACCAGAATTGATGGTTCTGGTATTGCTTAGGCTGAATTCTCCCAAAGGTACAACTTGCTCTCTTTGTTCAAAATCAGAAGGAAAACATTGCTTGCCAATTTTTTGCTTAGGGAAAATTGCTGGGCAAATAATTGCATATTGGCTATTATGATAGATATTTTGGAAGAAAGAAAAATCAACATTAGAATCTTGATCAAAAATAACAAAAAAATCGTAATCTATTTTATTAATAAAATGATTATAAATTTTACTTAATGATAGGTTTCGAACATCTTGATAAATTGATGTTGTTATTCCTTTTTTTTGAGTTGATTTTAGATAATTATTAATATCTTGTTTTTCAAGTAAAGTTGGTCCATTATTCCAAATAATCATATTTAATTTAGTGGATTCCAAATTTGCTTGTAAAATTGAGTTTAACGTTGCAGAATCAGATAAAGTGCAATTATAAAGCACAGTTAATACATTTATTCTCATGTTGATTTTGAACAAACTAAGCGGCAAAAATATTGTAACAATATAACATATAAAGAATTACGAATACAATGTTTGCAAAATGATGAGAAATTCAGCTCTTTTTTGAAAATGTAACGATTAATACCTAATTCTAAATATTGCTATTTATTGACTTTGTTATTATTATTCCGTGCATAAGATTTTAGAGGATTAATTAATGAAAGTGATTGTTACAGGAGGAGCTGGTTTTATTGGTTCTGCTGTTGTGAGACATATTATTGAACAAACTAATGATGAAGTATTAGTTATTGATAAATTAACTTATGCTGGGAATTTAGAATCATTAGATAGCGTATCTGAGAATAAACGATATCATTTCAAACAAATCGATATTTGTGATAGAAAGGAACTTGATGTTGTCATGGCTAGCTTTTGCCCCGATATTATTATGCACTTAGCTGCCGAAAGTCATGTTGACCGTTCTATTGATAATCCTTCTGCATTTATAGACACCAATATAATAGGTACTTATACTCTATTAGAAGCATCTTTAGCTTATTGGAAAACGCTAGAGGCAACCAAACAATCTATATTTCGTTTTCATCATATTTCAACTGATGAAGTATATGGTGATCTGCATGGAACGAATGATTTATTCACTGAAAAAACACCTTATTCGCCAAGTAGCCCATATTCGGCATCGAAAGCTTCAAGTGATCATTTAGTCCGTGCATGGCATAGAACCTTTGGTTTACCTACAGTTATTACTAATTGCTCAAATAACTATGGCCCATACCATTTTCCAGAAAAACTAATCCCATTAATGATACTTAATGCTCTCGAAGGTAAGCCGTTGCCCATATATGGTAATGGTCTACAAATTAGAGACTGGTTATATGTTGAAGATCATGCAAGAGCACTTTATCTTGTTGCAACTAAAGCAAAAGTAGGTGAGACTTATAATATTGGTGGGCACAATGAACAAAAGAATATTGATGTTGTAAATATCATTTGTGAATTACTTGAAGAACTCGTTCCAAATAAGCCAAATGGTGTTAAGTGTTATAAAGATCTGATTACTTATGTTACCGATAGGCCCGGTCATGATCAACGTTATGCTATTGATGCATCAAAGATCTATCAAGATTTGGGTTGGAAACCACAAGAGACATTCCAAACAGGAATGCGTAAAACAGTAGAGTGGTATCTACAAAACAAACAATGGTGTGATCATATTAAAGATGGCTCATATGCAAGATCACGACAAGGAATTATTTAATATAGGTAACTTTATGAAAGGTATTGTATTAGCTGGTGGGTCAGGAACCCGTCTTTATCCCATAACTCGAGGTATTTCAAAACAGTTGTTACCTGTTTATGATAAACCGATGATTTATTATCCTTTATCTGTACTCATGCTTGCCGGTATTCGTGATATTTTAATAATCACAACACCCGATGATTTACCTATGTTTCAACGATTGCTAGGTGACGGTTCCCGTTTTGGTGTCAAACTAAGTTATGCACAGCAACCTAAGCCAGAAGGTTTGGCACAAGCTTTTTTAATCGGTGAGGAGTTTATTCAAAAACAACGCTGTTCTTTAGTGTTAGGTGATAATTTATTTTTTGGCGAAAGCTTTGGCAAAAAATTGGTAAGAGTTGCAGCTCAAAAAGAAGGTGCAACAATTTTTGGTTATCAGGTAGTGGATCCTGAACGATTTGGGGTTGTTGATTTTGATGAAAACTTTAAAGCATTATCAATTGAAGAAAAACCAATTAAACCAAAATCTAATTGGGCTGTAACGGGGCTTTATTTTTATGATGAAAATGTGGTTGAAATGGCAAAACAAGTCAAACCATCTCATCGTGGTGAGCTAGAAATTACAACTCTTAATCAAATGTATTTGGATGCAGGACTGTTAAATGTTGAGATCCTAGGACGCGGTTTTGCTTGGCTTGATACAGGTACACATGACAGTTTGCTTGAAGCGTCATCGTTTGTTCAAGTAATAGAAAAAAGACAAGGACTCAAAGTTGCTTGCCTTGAAGAGATTGCTTATCGTAATGGCTGGCTCAGCGCTGAACAGGTCAAAGAAGAAGCCATTAGTTCAGGTAAAACATTATATGGACAATATTTAGCAAGATTGATAGAACAATAGAATAGGTGGACAAATGGAAGTTATTTCAACTAATATTGCGGATGTAAAAATTATAAAACCGAAAGTGTTTGGTGATGAACGAGGCTTTTTTCTTGAAACTTTCGAACAAAAACGGTATCAAGAAATGTTAGGTATAGAACTTAATTTTGTTCAAGATAATCATTCGCGTTCACAAAAAGATGTGTTAAGAGGATTACATTTTCAAAAGGAAAACCCTCAAGGTAAACTAGTTCGAGTTGTTAGAGGTGAAGTTTTTGATGTGGCTGTCGATATTCGTAAATATTCCCCTACTTATGGAAAGTGGGTTGGCGTTACCTTAACAGAAGAAAATAAAACACAGTTGTGGATTCCACCTGGACTTGCTCATGGTTTTGCTGTACTGTCAGATATTGCTGACTTTGAATATAAATGTACTAACTATTATGATCCTAAGTCAGAAGGGTGTTTATTGTGGAACGATCCTACAGTAAATATCAGTTGGCCGATTTCAAATCCATTACTATCGGCAAAAGATAAGTTAGGCAAAAAACTACAGGAGTTATAGTTAATTGATGAAAGTTTTGTTAACTGGTGCTAATGGTCAGTTAGGCCATTGTTTTAAAAATATCTTTCCTTCAGATTGGCAATTACTTGCCACTGACAGCCAGCAATTAGATATAACTGATGGTTTAGTTGTTGATGATTTTGTTGCCTTGCATAGACCTGATGCCATTGTAAATGCCGCAGCATATACAGCAGTGGATAAAGCGGAAGATGAATATGAATTAGCTTATAAAGTTAATGCTGTCGGTCCTAAGAATTTAGCAACAGTTGCTAAAAAATATCATGCAAAACTAGTTCATGTTTCGACCGATTATGTTTTCGATGGGACTAAACGTTCTCCTTATTTAGAGGATGATTTAACCAATCCAGTTAATGTCTATGGTGAGACTAAACGAGTTGGTGAGTTGTCTGCCTTAGACAATTATTCCACTGCAATTGTAATTAGAACCTCTTGGGTTTTTAGTGAGTATGGCAATAATTTTGTCAAAACGATGTTAAAGCTTAGTCAAACTAGACCTGAATTAACCATTATTGATGATCAGTTAGGATGTCCAACTTATGCTGGTGATATTGCTAAAACGATTTTAGAAATGCTAATGAATGATATTCAAGGTGGTATATATCATTATTGTGGCGATAAGTACGTAAGTTGGTTCCAGTTTGCCTCTAAGATATTTGCAACAGCTCATGAATTAAATCTTATGACTAATAGCAACGTAACAATAAAGCCAATTTTAACCTCAGCATATCCAACTAAGGCTAAAAGGCCATTATACTCTGTTTTAAATATGGATAAAATAAAACAGTTAGATATAAAAGCATCTGATTGGAACAAAGCATTAATGGATGTGATTCCTTGCATCTATTTAGAGTAATTGATTCATTGTTAGAGGTATACAAGAACGAGGGTGTTTTTTCCTAAAAAGACATTTAGCTAATTTGAGAAATTCTGAGCATGAATACTCTCTTCTTGTAAATTTTCTAAGTAGGTACAAAAAGACATTTAAACGACTTTTTTTATCATAAAAAATTTTGTTTAATACTTTTGAATATTCCATTTCTAGTCTTCTCATAGGGCTTATTTTTTTTCGATCTTGTAAATTAAAATCTAAAGAATGGCTAATTTTCCCTACACATATTCCTTTAAATTCGGTTTGTTTTAATTCTATCAAATCAAGGAAAAAACTGGTATCTATAGCATAAAGCGCGTAACGTTCGTTAAAAAACTCTTGTTTGCTTTTACTTATGTACTTTATTAATTGATTAGATAGAGTTAATCCAGATGAGATAGACTCAATTTCTCCCATTGCAAAAACTTTTTTATCAAAAAGTTTCCGATTTTCATGATATATTGGAAAACATAATGAGTTTTCTTTTGAAACCCATCCAGCAGAATAAACTTGAGGAACAATGACATCAAAATCATTATTTATCTTAATATTTTGGAAAAAATCATTATTCAATATCGAGTCTTGATCCAAAATAGTGAAAAAATCAAAACTTACTTGGTTGATAAAAAAATTATAGATTTTACTTAAAGCAATATTGTAAAGATTCTCATAGATAGAAAGGTTAATGTTCTTACTGTCACAAATGGATTTATATTGTCTACATTCTTGTAAGTTAAGTGCTTTTGGGCCATTATTCCATATAATTACATTTAAAGTAATATCACTTCTATCTGAATTTAATAATGATTCGAAAGTTTTAGAATTTTTAATATTTTCATTGTATAAAATGATTATAGCCGTAATTTTCATTTATGTAGTTATGAGTATTTATTATAACTCTATTATATTATAACTTTCTATTTTTAGGAAAGATTACTATACAAATTGATAAGATTATACTATTTTAATAAGCTATTTCCTACTTAAAAAAATGTTGATAGAATTTTTATTGATATTTTTATTTAAATTAAAAGAATTAATTCGTTATTGATAGAAATTAGTTATGGATTTCTATAACACTGTATTACTATTACTATAGGTAATTACAAAAAAATTACAAAAAATATTGTCAAAAATACGATAATATAGTTATACTCCCCAACTTATTAAGTTGAATAAGGTCTCGTTTATTTGAAAGGGCATGAAAATAGATTTATTGTTCATTTCAGAATCTGTTAACTTAAAATAAAAAATGTAATTTTTTTTAATTCGTACTTAATCAGAAAGATAAATCAATTTAAATAAAAGATAGTAATTCATTTTTACTAAAAATCATAACGTCTTTATTCAATTGGAGATTATAAATGGCAAGCATTTTGGTAACAGGTGGGAGCGGTTTTCTTGGATCAAATTTATGTATAAGGTTGATCAATGAAGGGAATAAAGTTATTTGTGTTGATAATAACTATACAGGTCGAATGAAAAACTTGTCAAGTATCATCGATCACCCTAATTTTTCATTTATCAACCATGATGTTATTAATCCTATTGAAATTGATGGATATTTAGATGAAATTTATCATTTAGCCTGTCCTGCCTCGCCTCCTGCTTATCAGGGTAAAGCTGCCATAATGACAACAAAAACTTGTGTTTATGGAGCAATTAATCTACTTGAATTAGCAAAAGAGAAAAATGCCAAAATATTGTTATCCTCCACATCAGAAGTTTATGGTGATCCGTTAGTTCATCCTCAAGTTGAAAGTTATCGTGGCAATGTAAACCCTAATGGTATAAGAGCTTGCTATGATGAAGGAAAACGTTGTGCAGAAAGTTTATTTTTTGATTATTCTCGTGAAGAAAATGTAAGAATAAAAGTTATTCGTATTTTTAATACTTATGGTCCTAGAATGGATCCTAAAGACGGAAGAGTAGTAAGTAATTTTATTTGCCAAGCACTACGTGGAGAGGATATCACTATTTATGGACAAGGCACACAAACTCGATCATTTTGTTATGTAGATGATTTAATTGATGCAATCATTAAAATGATGAAAACTTCAGACGATTTTGTGGGACCAGTAAATACAGGTAACCCAAGTGAATTTACGATAAAAGAATTAGCCGAAAAAGTTATAGCCAAAGTCGGGGGAACTTCAAAAATTATTTATTGTGACTTACCCAAAGATGACCCTACTCAGCGTAAACCAGATATATCTCTAGCAAATGAAAAATTATTATGGAAACCAAAGATTGATTTAGATCATGGTTTAGACAAAACGATTGAATATTTTAAATCTGAAATAATAAATGAATAATAGAGGTGAAAAATAATGCAAATAGGTATTATTGGTACGGGATATGTAGGACTACCTACGGGTGTTGGGCTGGCAGAATTAGGCCATAAAGTTATCTGTATTGATAGAGAAAAGTCAAAAATAGAAAAATTACAAAAAGGTGAAGTTACTCTTTTTGAAGATGGTTTAGAAGAACTATTAAAGAAAAACTTAAAAAATGGAAATATTTCATTTACAACCTCTATGCAAGAAGGGGTTGCGGAGGCAGATATTGTTTTTATTGCAGTGGGAACACCACCACATCCAGTGACTAAAGAAGCCGATATGAAATATGTTCATGCGGCGGCTACTGAACTTGCTCAGTATCTAGATGGTTATACGGTTATTGCAACTAAATCAACCGTTCCTGTTGGTACAGGTGATGATATTGAAATGTTAATATCTAAAAGAAATCCAGAAGCAAAATTTGATGTTGTATCTTTGCCTGAATTTTTGAGAGAAGGTTTTGCTGTCTATGATTTTTTCAATCCTGATCGCATTGTAATAGGAACCGATTCAGATGAAGCTAAAGAAGTATTAACTGAGTTATATAAACCATTCGCTGAAAAATCAAAAATTTTATTTGTAAAAAGAAGATCAAGCGAAACGATCAAATATGCTTCTAATGCATTTTTAGCGATGAAAATCCATTATATTAATGAAATGGCTGACTTTTGTGAAAAGGCGCATGCAGATATAGATGAAGTAGCCAAAGGAATGGGGTTAGATTCTCGTATTGGTAATAAATTTTTAAATCCAGGTCCTGGTTATGGAGGTAGTTGCTTCCCTAAAGATACTCATGCCATGTATTTTATGGCTAAGCAAAATGGTGTGGAGCTTACACTGATCGATGCGGCAATAAAAGGTAATGAAAAACGTAAAAAGAATATTGCCGAAAAAATTATTGCGAAAGTAAGCAATGTCAAAAATGCTAAAATTGCTGTATTAGGGCTTGCTTTTAAAGGTGGTACGGATGATTGCCGAGAAAGTCCTGCAATGGAAATTATTACAGAGTTATTAAAATCTGAGATGAAAATTATTGTCTATGATCCTAAAGGAATGGCAAATGCTAAAGAGTTACTTGACGATAAAATCAGCTATGCTGATGACATGTATTCAGTTGCTCATGGGGCAGATATTTTAGTAATTTTAACTGAATGGGATGATTTTAAAGGTTACGATTTAAACCGTATTGCATCAACAATGAGAAATAAAAACATTTTCGATACTCGTAATCTTCTAAATTGCGATATTGCTAATAAGCTTGGTTTTTCATATTGCAGGATAGGTAACTAAATGAAAAACAATATTATTGATAAGGTGGATTGATATGCGGATTTTTGTAGTTGAATGATTAGTAACATTATAAACTTGTTGTCTTGGATAGCTCTATTATTGCTAATAAGCTTGGTTTTTCATATTGCAGGATAGGTAACTAAATGAAAAACAATATTATTGATATGTATATAGAGGCTCGTTTAATTAATTTGTATAATTAATAATAAAATAATAACCATTTTATTTGAATATTATGAGGCTATAATGTCATTAGATATATCAATTATTGTACCTGTTTACAATTGTGATAAATATTTGAAAAAAAGTATAGATAGTTTGTTAAATCAAACAATATCTAACATAGAAATTATTTGTATTGATGATGGATCCACTGATGAGTCATCTAACATTTTAAAAGATTATGCTAATAAGCATTCACATATCGTTTTGTTAAGTCAAGAAAACAAAGGTCCAGCAATTGCAAGAAATAGAGGTCTAGCTATTGCACGAGGTGAATACATCATGTTTTGTGATAGCGATGATTGGTATGAGCCGACTATGTGCGAAAAAATGTTAGAAACAATAAGACTAAAGAATGTCGACATTGTTATGTGTAATTGTAATATAGTGAAATATGATGAATCATATGATGTACGTGATGATGATATTAGTTATCATAAGCTAAATATTTTTGGGTATCACTCCTTAAATTTTGATCTAAAACATAAAGTTAATAGTGTCCTTTGGAATAAAATCTTCAAAAAAAGTATTATCAATGAATTTAATATTGATTTTCCTTCAGGTCATTATCATGATGATATGGCATTTATTTTACAATATCTTTGTTCATCAAAAAATTTGTATGGAATTGATTGTAATCTATATAATTATGTATTTAGAAGCAATTCGATAATGCATCAAACTTATTTTACAGCAAACCATGAAAAAAAATTATTTGATGTAATTGATGCAATGAAATATTTTTATTTCAAATTACTTGAAACTAATAATTTGGTTGGTCATGAGAAGCTTTTTATTTCAAAGTTAGTTTCTATGGCTCAATGGGTAATATTAAAATGTAATAACAATGAAGAAAAAATGGTTAATTTTTTAAATTATTGTAATGATAAGTTAATATTTGATTTAGACCTAAATATTTTTCCTGAAAGTGATGAACGTTATTACTTAAATATGGCAAAAGATAAAAATTATGATTTTTTTAAACGGCTATATCATTTTGAAAAAGAAAACAATATTCCTCGTTTGAAACAGATTAATAAAAGAACCAAAGTTATTAAAGTAATTTTTGGAAAAATATTAGTTATTATTCGTAGTTATTTATTTTTTCCGTACTATATTTATCGAATATATAAGAAATTATAAGAGATTTTTTTAGGTATCAAGAGTTGTTATAATATGATTATTGCTAAAAATTGAATAACTCTTTATACCTAGAAAAATGAAAGAAAAAAGTTTTAATTGGGTTTTCCTTAGTACGTTATAAATAGCATGACGACTGAACATAAAGCATTTAGCTGAATCTGTGACAGTATTTTTATAAGATATATGTGATAAGGCGTTAATTTTGTTTCTTGGTATATTCATCACAATAGTTTTTCAAATTACTGTAAACAACCTGAGAAATTTCTACATATTATATTTATAAAAATGCTATTATTTTTTAAATAAATAGTTTGGTCGGTTAATAGTCTAAATATTATGATATAAGAAATAAATAACTGCAGTGTTTTTATTATATTGTAGTTATAAATAAAATTTCATCAATAAAATTTAAAAATTTATATAATTTTAGGAAAGTAAGAGTTTTGTGATTTATAAGAAAGTAGAAAAAGGAAATATTTGATCCTCGCCAAAATATTAGACAGTGCACACCTCTATCATTTTTTCGTTTTGGTAATATTGTTGTTCATATTGTTCAAGTGATACCCAGCCATTGGCTGAATGACGGCGTATCCGATTATAATAGATTTCAATATATTCAAATAGTGCTTTATTA
>NZ_JBIDFE010000024.1:0-25861 GCF_046635605.1 Gilliamella sp. BG3 | reverse complement strand
ATGGTTGTTTTTGACAGAATTATTATAACTCACATCATGCCGTCTAAAAAATAATCACGAAAGATCAACACGCCCTAATAAATTGTTCTTAAATTTTTGTTTTCTATCTTTTAAATCCTGACTTATTTGCTGATTATGCTGTAAATTATCATAAGTGCCTATGCATATTGCTTTTGGTGCTTGCGAGAAAATTTTGTTTAAACATATCTGCTGTAGCCTTGTTAGCCAAAATAAGCGTTTAATACCATAGCCCATGTTTTTATTGTCGTCACGTTTATTACTTAACGTTGAGGTTTTCTATTAATTGCTAATCGTTAGATTATATAAATATCCATTGAGTTGTTTATTAAATTTAACTGCTTTTATTTAATCTTAGTTAAATTTGAGTTAGAGCAAGTATTTTGCGCAATTTCTTTGAATCAAAATTGATATTTTAATTATTTTAAAGCTATTAGGTATCAAATTCGATGTTATTTAGTATATTGATTATATTTAATTTTTTGTTATTTATGTGATGTTGATCACTTTGTAAAAAATATTAAATTGATATCATATGCGCCAAATTTTAGATTAAGGAGTAGTAACAAAAATGAGTAAGCTAAGGACAAATGATAGCGTAACAAATGCCAATAATGAGTCAGCATTACCTAAATGGCGAAAAAGTGATACGTTATGGATGCTTAGCCTTTATGGTACAGCGATTGGTGCTGGAGTACTTTTTCTACCAATTAATGCAGGTGTCGGTGGGTTAATTCCGTTGCTGGTTATGTTGGTTCTTGCCTTTCCTATGACATTTTTTGCTCATCAAGCTTTGTGTCGATTTGTATTATCAGGTAAAAGTCGCGATGGCGATATTACCGTTGTTGTTGAAGAGGCTTTTGGGCGCACAGCAGGAAACTGGATAACTGTACTTTATTTTTTTGCAATTTACCCAATATTATTAGTATATAGCGTTGGTATTACAAATACAGTAGATAGCTTTATGGTTCATCAATTAGGAATGGAGTCATTACCACGAGCTTTACTTTCATTTGTTTTAGTTGCATTTTTAATGTCAATTGTTCACTTTGGCGAAGAACTTATTGTTAAAGTTATGTCAATATTAGTTTTTCCATTTATTGCCGTTTTAATGATTTTAGCGTTATTTTTAATTCCTGAGTGGAATGGTGAAATTTTTACCAATTTGTCTTTTGGTAGTAGTGACGGAGAACAAAGTATTTTAATGACACTTTGGTTAGTTATTCCTGTTATGGTTTTTGCATTTAATCATTCACCAATTATTTCATCTTTAGCGGTAGCTAAACGTAAAGAATATGGTGACGTTTATGCTGAACCTAAATGTACTAAAATTATTGCAGCAAGCAATATCATGATGGTTGTAACAGTGATGTTTTTTGTTTTTAGTTGTGCGCTTTGCTTGTCGCCTGCTGAACTTTTAGATGCAAAAGCTCAAAATATCTCAACGTTGTCATATTTGGCTAATCGATTTAATTCACCTGTTATTGAGTATATTGGTCCTCCAATTGCATTTATTGCAATGGCTAAATCGTTTTTAGGTCACTATCTAGGTGGTAAAGAAGGATTTAATGGTGTTGTTAATAAATTTTTGCGTAGCCGTAATAAAACAATTTCAGAAAACAAACTTGATAAATTAGCTATTGCCTTTATGTTTGTAACTGCTTGGGGGGTTGCAACATTAAATCCAAGTATTTTAGGTCTTATTGAATCACTTGGTGGCCCAATTTTAGCTGTGTTGTTGTTTTTAATGCCAATGTATGCAATTCATAAATTACCTGTACTAGCAAAATATAAAGGAAGGCTAAGTAATGTATTTATTGTTGTTATGGGATTAGTTGCAATTTCAGCCGCTATCTATAATTTATTATAAAATTTAATTAATGGGTAATTACCACTTACTTGTTTATTTATATATAAAACCTACTGGCATTCGTTGGTAGGTAAATACAGCTACTAATAAAATAATCTACCGATATAGCAAGAATTAACTATTAATAGGTATTAAAACTTATTTTCATAATCTCAAAAGTGATACCTAAGTATTAGTATGGGGTAAGTGGCAAGATGATTATTGGTTATTTTATTAGCAAAAGTTAATTCGTAAAGATATCACTAGGATAGCAGTATTAATTTATGTTTTGCATCAAAAGGGAAAAATATGAGTTCGGTATTTGAAATATTTAAAATTGGCATTGGACCTTCAAGCTCACATACAGTAGGACCAATGAGGGCAGGGAAGGCATTCATAGATCAACTAATCAGTAATAATATGATGGCATCAGTAACAAAAATTGTGGCTGATGTTTATGGCTCTTTGTCGTTAACAGGCAAAGGTCATCAAACAGATATTGCTATTATTATGGGATTAGCTGGCGAAAAACCTGATTCTGTTGATATTGATAGTATTCCAAGTGTTATCGAAAAACTTAGCCAAACTCAGCGGTTATCTATTTACAATGATCGTTATGAAATCGACTTTCCGTTGGAAAGTTGTATGGTGTTTCATTCTAAATTTTTACCATTACATGAAAATGGTATGACTTTGACTGCATATAGCGGCGATAAATTAGTTTTTCAGAAAACTTATTATTCTGTTGGCGGTGGTCAGGTTGTTGAAGAAGAGCAATTTGGTCAACAAGAGCAGGATTCAGTAAAATTCCCTTATCCATTTGCTTCAGCTGAGCAATTATTAAAACATTGTGAAGATAACTCATTATCAATTTCTAGTATTATGATGAAAAATGAGTTGCAAATACACTCTTATGAAGAAATTGAATCCTATTTTTCTCGCGTTGGGCAAACTATTTTGGAATGTATCAAACGAGGTATGAATACAGAAGGGCTATTACCAGGACCACTTAAAGTTCCTCGTCGTGCGTTTTCGTTATACCGTCAATTGTCTACCACTAAGGATAAATTTATTAGTGACCCAATGGTGATTATTGATTGGGTAAATATGTTTGCGCTTGCAGTTAGTGAGGAAAATGCAGCAGGAGGACGAGTGGTTACTGCGCCAACAAATGGTGCATGTGGTATTATACCTGCTGTGCTCGCTTATTATGATAAATTTATTAATCCAGTTACACCTGATATTTATATTCGTTTCTTTCTAACTTGTGGCGCAATAGGACAACTTTATCAAATAAATGCTTCTATTTCTGGTGCAGAAGTGGGATGTCAAGGGGAAGTTGGCGTTGCTTGTTCTATGGCTGCGGCAGGACTTGCTGAGCTTTTAGGCGGTAATCCTCAACAAGTATGCATGGCGGCAGAAATAGCAATGGAGCATAACTTAGGCTTGACTTGTGATCCAGTTGCAGGCCAAGTTCAGGTTCCTTGTATTGAGCGAAATGCCATTGCCGCAGTAAAATCGATAAATGCGACAAGAATGGCTTTAAGACGAATTACTGCTGCAAAAGTATCTTTAGATAAAGTTATTAAAACTATGTATGAAACAGGAAAGGATATGAATGCAAAATATCGAGAAACATCGCGTGGCGGGTTAGCAATTACGGTTCATTGTAATTAGGTTGTTGCTATTTTTCTGTCGAATTCGCCGATTGCAACATCGGCGAAACATTAGATTGTATTTAATGTTTCCAGTGCATGGTGTTAACTTTTGAGCGCAAAAAATCATTTTCTGTTAGTACATCTACCCGTTCAGTTTTTACTTTTCGTTGTTTTCTTTTTCGTTTTGGTTGTTCTGCTGAGGCAATATGGATAACTTCGTTATAGGCAAGTAAATTATTAAGTTGATCAAGTTCGCCTAATCCACGGAGGACGGAAATTAATGTTTGTAATGTAATTGATTCGCCTTGTTCAATACGTTTTATTGTGGCAATGCCAATTTTGGATTTTTGCGCAAGTTCTAGTTGAGATAAATTTTTCTCAATTCTGGCTAATTTTATTCTACGACATAGCATAGCAATCATGTCGGTAGTTTCATTCATGAAATATCCTTTTTTTTGATATGCCACATGATGTGGCATATATCATATTGCTATTTATATTATTTTTAGACTAGCGGTTATTGTTCTTGGTTTTTTATTTGTTTCTTCTTTAAGTTTTCTAAAATCTTTTTATGGATACCATTAAAGCCACCATTACTCATAATTAAAATTGCATCAGTTGGTTTAGCTGATTTTGTGATCATTTCAACCAATAAATCGATATCACCACTCCAGTAAGCGGGTTGAATACAAGCATCAACCACATCGGCTACTAGCCAAGGTAGTTGTTCAGGTTGGAATATAAAAATTTCATCAGCTCGACCAAGTGATGGGGCTAGTTCATCTTTAGATACCCCTAATTTCATCGTATTTGAGCGTGGTTCAAGTACGGCTAGAATGCGACGATTAGCTCCTATTTTACTGCGTAATGCTTCTAATGTGGCTAAAATTGCAGTTGGGTGGTGGGCAAAGTCATCATAGATTTCAATATTATTAACTTCGCCATAAAGTTCTAATCGTCTTTTTGCATTGACAAAAGAACCTAGTGCTAAACAAGCATCAGCAGGATCAATGCCAACATTATGGGCGGCTGCAATTGCCATTAGTGCATTATGCATATTGTGTTCGCCAACTAATGAATATTTTACTTCGCCTACTTTTTTATTGTTAAAGTAAACCGCAAAATGACTCGCATCATTATTTATACGTTGTGCTAGCCAGCCGTTTTCTGATTCTGTGAATGCTTTTTGGCTCCAACAACCTTTAGCTAATACTTGTTTTAAATTTACATCTTCTTGTGGTGAGATAATTAATCCATTGCTTGGCACTAAACGAACTAAATGGTGAAATTGTTTTTGAATAGAACTGAGATCATCAAAAATATCTGCATGATCAAATTCTAGATTATTCATGATAAGTGTTTTTGGGCAGTAATGCATGAATTTTGAACGTTTATCAAAGAACGAGCAATCATATTCATCTGCTTCAATAACAAAATAATTGCCTTCACCTAATCTTGCGGATACATCAAAATTACCCGGTACACCACCAATAACGAATCCTTGCTTGTAATCTTGCTTTTCTAAAATCCAATTGACCATACCCGCAGTTGTAGTTTTACCATGAGTTCCAGCAATAGCTATGACCCAACGATCTCGCAATACATTGTCGTGTAACCATTGAGGTGCTGAAATATAAGGAATGTTATTATCTAAAAGATATTCTACACAAGGGTTACCTCTTGATAGCGCATTGCCTATAATGACTAAATCAGGTCTTGATGTCAGTTGTGATGGATCATACCCTTCAATGATATCAATATGTTCTTTTTGTAAAAGTGTGCTCATTGGTGGGTAAACATTTTTATCTGAACCCGTTACTTTATGACCAAGAGAGCGAGCTATCAAAGCAATCCCTGCCATAAATGTGCCACAAATTCCAAGAATATGAATATGCATTTTGAATCCTTAACATTGTATAAACTTTATATTGATAGTATTGGGTAACCATTGCTTATTTGATTGGTAAACAGATGTAAATTCAGAGCAACCTTGTAATTATAATCGATTCTGATTGTTTATGCGAGAGACCATAGATGTTTAACCATTAATAATGGAGCTTGGTTACCACGAAATTCATCTACATCTAAATGGTAAACTATTTTCACATTTTTTATCGATTGATCAGGCCATAGTTGTCTATTTACATTAAAAAAGACCCCTTCAATAAGTGGACCACCGTTTTGGGGTTCTAGTACTAGTTTTAGGTGTTTGTCTGAAAATAATCGCTGTTGATGAATAATGAATTCACCGTCAAAAATGGGAGTGTAGAATCCTTCTCCCCATGGTCCTGATTCTTTTAATTGTTTGGCGATTTCGTAAGTAAGATCTTGGCTATCTATTTCACCGTCAGTTTCAATAATTGGTTCTAGCAAATCGGGTTCTAAGCGTGCATCTAAAAGTGTTTCAAAATTATTTTTAAAACGTTCTAAATCTTCTTCTCGAATAGTTAACCCAACAGCCATTGCGTGACCTCCAAAACTGATTATTAGATCAGGATTTTTTTGATTTAATTCATCAAGAAGATCGCGTAAATGAACGCCTTTAATTGAACGTCCTGAGCCCTTTAGAAAACCATCTTCTGTTGAAGCGAAAGATATGACTGGTCGATGATATTTATCTTTTAAACGTGAAGATAAGATCCCAATAATGCCTTGATGCCATTCTGGATGATGAAACACGAGTAAATTAGGAATTGTGATATTTTGTTTTTCAATTTCTTGAATAAATGATAAGGCCTCTTTATGCATCATTTGCTCAATTAACTTTCGATCACTATTGAGATTATCCAAATCCATAGCTTTGTTAATTGCTGAATCATAATTATCACAAAGTAGCAATTCAACTCCCAATGACATATTATCCATTCTACCTGCTGCATTTAATCGTGGCGCTATATAAAAAGCTAAATCGGTAGACGTAAGATTAATAGGATCTTTTTTAGATACCTGTAATAAGGCTTTGATGCCCTCACAACAATAGCCAGCTCGTATTCTGTTTATACCCTGATGAACTAAAATACGATTGTTATGATCAAGTCTAACCACGTCAGCAATAGTGCCTAAAGCAACTAGATCTAATAAATTTGCTACATTATATTCAGCTAAATTATTGTCGGAGAACCAATTTTCTTGCCGTAATTTTGCTCGTAAAGCCAGCATAAAGTAAAAAGCTACACCCACCCCAGCTAAATGCTTAGATGGAAATGTACAATTAGGTAAATTAGGATTGACTATGGCGTCGGCATTAGGTAGTAGCTCAGGGCATAAATGGTGATCAGTAATAATGACTGACAATCCTGATTGCTTAGCAAAATCGACAGCTTCAATAGCAGATATTCCGTTGTCAACGGTAATAATAAGTTGTGCATTTTGTAAAATGGCCTTTTTAACAACCGAAACACTTAATCCATATCCATCATTAAAGCGATCAGGAATGATATAATCAACAAATTGGTACCCCATATTTTTTAAGGCTCTGATGGTTAAAGCAGTACTAGTGGCACCATCAGTATCAAAATCACCAACAATCATGATTTGCTGATTATTTTTCATTACTGAATAAAGAATTTCGACCGCCTTTTTAATACCATCTAGTTTATCGTAATTGCATAGATTGCGTGTGGTGTAATCAAGATCTTGCATGCTAGTAACACCACGCAATGCATAAATCCGTTGTAATAATAACGGAATATCATCAGAAAATTCTGGAAGTACTTCAGGTAATTTGCGATGTTTTAATTTACTTTTTTTCATAATTTATATGCTAGCGCATGTTGCGCTAACATGTGTTTTCATTTTAATTTACATTTTAGTAACAATAACTACTAATTTTTATTTAGTTTTTGTGATCAAGAAATTCAATTAGTTTATCTGCAGGCACGTAACCTGAAACAAGTTGGCCGTTAGGTAAGACAATTGCAGGTGTGCCACCAATCCCTAACTTTTTACCGACGTTAAATTGTTGTGTTACATAAGGTATCATGCTGCTTGCTGGCGAAATTGTATTACCTTTGTATGCATTGTCAAATGCAGCTTTGCGATCAGCCATGCTCCAAATAGATTGCATGTTTTTGCCAACATCACTGTTAGCACCTGCACGAGGAAATGCAAAATAGTGAACTGAAATACCCGCTTCTAAATACTTATCAATATTTTCATGTAGTAGTTTACAGTAATGGCAAGTATAATCAGTAAATACTGAAATGATGTATTTTTCATTTTTAGCTTTATAAATAATGGCATCTTTTTCAATTGATTTTATTAGGCTAAGATTGATGCTGTTAGCAATGTTTTCTGGTTCATCACCTTGTAAATCAAAAATAGAGCCTTGAATTAAGTATTTACCATCTTTACTAACGTATACAATACCTTCTGGCGTGCTAACGCTTTTAAAATCTTTAATTGGACTATCAAAAATTTTTGATTCTTTGCTATCGTAACCGAATTTATCTAAAGATTTTGCAATTTCATTATTACTTGCTAATACTGAACTTGAAATTAACGCTAAGCCTAAACATATAACTAATTTTTTCATTCAATTATCCTTATTTTTGTCAATCCTATGCTCGAGGATGATGTTTACTATGTAACTGTTTTAACCTTTCTGTTGCAACATGTGTATAAATTTGTGTAGTTGATAAACTGCTATGCCCAAGCAACATTTGAACGACGCGCAAATCTGCTCCGTGATTAAGAAGATGTGTCGCAAAAGCATGTCGAAGCACATGAGGAGAAAGTGCATCAATATTTATACCGATTAGTATGGCATAATATTTAATTCGATGCCAGAAAGTCTGTCGTGTCATTTTTTTTCCTAATCGACTTGGAAAAAGCACATCAATAGGTCCATTTTTTAAAAGATCATTTCTTGCATATTTAAAATAATATTCAAGCCAATAAATTGCTTCTTCTCCAAGTGGGACTAAGCGCTCTTTATTACCTTTACCAATTACTCTTACTACACCTTGACGTAAGCTAACATCGCTAATTTCTAAATTTACTAATTCAGATACGCGTAAACCGGTGGCATAAAGTACTTCCAACATCGCTTTATCCCTAAGTTCAATGGGATCTTCTATGCTTGGCGACTCTAGTAGCGCATCGACTTGCGATTCAGTTAAGTCTTTAGGTAATTTTTTAGGAAGTTTGGGGGATGATAATACTGCAGAAGGGTCATCAGTGCGATAATTTTCTTGATATAAATACTGAAAAAAACGTTTAGTTGCACTAAGCAAACGTGCTGAACTACTTGCTTTATACCCATCTTCTACTCGTTGCATTAAAAAGTTTTGTAAATTAAGTGTTTGAGTTGTTAGGAATGTGACATTTTGTTGTTGTAAAGATTGACTTAATGCTAACAAATCAAGTTTATAAGAAGCAATGGTATTTTCAGCTAAGTTCCTTTCTAGCCACAATGAATCTAGAAAACGGTCTATTAACATTTTATTTTGGGCAGGTGTATCTTGGCTAGACATCAAAATTATCTCTACATTACGTTTATTCTTTATATTATATACTAGCTGTCAATAAGTTGCAGTTTTAGTCAATAAGTTACTTTTTATAACAGCTGTAAAAGTTTATATCGTGGGATCTTATATTTATATAACTCTTTATTAAAAATAATTTTTATACTTAAACACTATCTTTCCTGAAACTTTTTTACAGTTATTCTTCAATAAACTGATTGAGTACATTATATTTTTTTATTTTTCATTAATTGTTATATACTGGGATTCTATATATTTTTTGTACTATATTATGGTTAAGCGAAGTATTAATCTCTTTATAGCACTGTTTGCTATCGCAATTATTGCTATGGAAACTTATATTTATTGGCATACAAAGTTTCGCCCTTGGCAACCAAGTTCTTCTATAGGCCGATTAATTTATTATTATAGCTTTTTTACGGTGTTATCAAATTTGATGCTGGCATTAAGTTGTTTGTGGTTATCTGTTAACCCTAATTGTAATCGATATAGTTTTAAAGTTATTCGCTTAAATGGTTTGGCTGGTGTGATTATAACGGCTATTGTGTATAATTTAGTGTTAAGAGGTATCCATACCCCGCCTAATGCATTAATGAAAATCACTAACGAAAGTTTACATGCTGTTATACCTGCTTTGGGTTTATTAAGTTGGCTGATTTGGGGGCCATTTAGACGCATCAACGTTCATGTCATTATAGGATCAATATTATCAATGCTAGCTTATGGCATTTATATTTTTGTCCGAGGTTATTATACTAATCAATATCCATACCCTTTTATTAATGTTGTACGAATCGGTTATCCCAAAGCTTTGTATGCTTCAAGTATTGTTTTTTTATTATTTTTGGGGTTAGTTTTTTTATTATGGGCGATTGAACGCTTAAGGAAGCGAAAATGAAACTGTATATTTATGAGCATTGTCCTTTTTGTGTTAGGGCTAGAATGATTTTTGGTCTAAAAAATATACCGGTTGAAAAACAGGTATTATTGAGTGATGATTTTCAATCACCAGAGCGTATGATTGGTGAAAAAATGGTGCCTATTTTACAAAAAGATGATGGTAGCTATATGCCTGAAAGTTTAGACATTGTTGATTATGTTGATAACAATTATGGCGATAAACCCATTTTAACAGGTCCTAGATCGTCAGATATCACAGATTTAATAAAACAGTTGCAACAATATGATTATAAGTTAGTGTGTCCACGTTATATAAAACTAGGTTTAGCTGAGTTTGCGACACAAAGTGCTATCGATTCTTTTGTTAATAGTAAATCAAAAAAAATGGGATCGTTTGATGAATGTTTGATGCAAACGGATTCATTAGTGTCTGCCGTATCTGCTATATTAAATAAACTTGAGTTATTGATTGTGTCACCAGATGCATGTAATGGACAATTATCTTTAGATGATATCTGTTTGTTTCCAGTTTTACGGAATTTGACGTGTGTTAAAAGCTTAACTTTTTCATCTAAAATTAAGGATTACCTACAATCAATGGCTAAACTTAGTAAAGTTGATCTATTTTTTGATAAAGCTATTTAACAATTAAAAATACAGATCTTGCTATTTTTGTTTGATATTAAATCATAATTCTAAAACGTAGGGTAAAAAAGAACAGGAAAAATAGGAATAAACCTGTTCTTTTTTGTTTTAGCAATTAATTACCTAATTTAACATCAATCACTTCAATATTATCTTTACCACCATAGATATCGTACCAAGGTGTTGCATATTGTTTTAATATCTTATTGAGATGTTCAACATTTTCACGACCAGTTTGATCTAGCCAAAGTTTTAAACCTTCTTTGCCTCCATTAGCATAGGCCGCAACACCTTCAAACCATGTTGCTCTACCTCCAAGGATGCCGCTATATTTAGCGCCATTTTCACCGGCAAAAATAAGTTCTTGGTGGAAGGTTTTTGTTGGTACGCCAGCACTTAAATAGATAAAAGGGCGGGTTGCGACTTCACTTGCTTGTTTAAAATAGTCAGCAGCTTGTTTTTGTGTGTAAACAACTACATTGTTGTCGTTAAAGCCTTCTACATTTTTAAACAATACGGGAACTTCGACTTTTAAAATATCAATATAATACTGTTCTTTAGTAAACTCTTTTATCGTGTTGATGACTTTTTGAGGTTTCATTTTTGCAAATTCAGGACTTTTATCATCGGTTATCACATTGTCATATACAATCGGTTCAACAAATACAGGAATATCAGCAGCTCTAGCTTCATTGCCTAAACGTTCTAAAAATGCGTGTTTTTTATCTAAAATATCTTGAGGATCATCTGGATTATAATAAACCAATACTTTTGCGGCATCGGCACCTTTTTTTATTAGGCGTTGTAATGAATCCTCAGGCAAAATATCGGGTAATCGTCCTGGAGTACTAGCATCATATCCTGTTTTTTCGTATGACATGATTAATCCAGCATTGCTATTTTTAGCTGCCATGCCTTTAAAACCATATTCTTCATCTAACAATATTGCACTAACATATTTAGTTAATTCTTGAGAGACAAGTTCTTTAAATTCATACACCATATCGATATGATAACGATCTTTCCCCACAGCAGATTCCATCATTTTAACCATTGAACCGCGTTGATCGATCGCTAATGCTGCAATAATACCATCTTGGTTTGATAACTGCTGCATACGTGTAAATTTACCACGAGAAATACATTTTTTCGCCATTTTATAGCTCTCCGTTTAGTAAGATGTGTTATTGTAGTTTTTTTGTTTGGTTGTTTATTAATCATTTGTGCTAGTTTTAACGATATGCATAATTTTAATAAATTCAATTGTTATGTAGTGGCATTATGATTGAGCTAAATTATTACTTGATTCGTTATCTTCTTTTAAAAGAGCAAGTGTTAGAGTATAGTAGCTAAAAATATTAAAATGTTTGTAAACAATAATTTACAAGGATGAACATGCACAAAGTACTCCATACACCAACAAGAACTTTAAATGCTCAGGATTATAAAACGTTGTCGCTTTCTGCATTAGGTGGAGCATTAGAATTTTATGATTTTATTATTTTTGTCTTTTTTTCTATAACCATTAGTCACCTTTTTTTTCCGAATGATATGCCTGATTGGCTGAGCCAAGTACAGACCTTTGGTATTTTTGCTGCTGGATATTTAATACGCCCATTGGGTGGAATCGTTATGGCCCACTTTGGCGATCGATTTGGTCGCAAAAGGATGTTCACGCTAAGTATACTGCTTATGGCATTACCAACACTATTTATAGGTTGTTTACCTACGTATATTAATATTGGTATTTTTGCACCTTTATTGTTACTGTTTATGCGATTATGTCAAGGCCTAGCTGTAGGAGGAGAAGTTCCTGGCGCTTGGACTTTTGTATCTGAGCATGTACCGAAAAATAAAATTGGATTGGCATGTGGAATATTGACAAGCGGATTGAGCCTAGGTATTTTGCTTGGTTCGTTAGTTTCAACGGCCATGAATAAGTGCTTATCTTCGGAACAACTTATTGATTGGGGATGGCGCATACCATTTATAGTTGGCGGTGTTTTCGGATTGATTGCGATGTATTTACGTCGTTGGTTAAAAGAAACACCAATTTTTCTGGAAATGCAAAATCGTAAACAACAAGAATTAGCTAAAAAAATACCAGTACTCACTGTATTGACGGGGTATTTGCCTCAAACTATTTTATCTATGCTACTCACTTGGGTGTTGTCTGCTGGTATTATGGTTATTATGCTAATGACACCAATTTTATTACAAAAGCAATTTGGTTATTCAGCGATAGATGCGTTGCAAGGAAATATATTAGCTATCATTGGACTAATTATAAGTTGTACATTTTATGGAATGATGATGGATAAATTTGCTATGGGGAAAGTGATGTTAATAGGTTGTGTTATTGCAACTATTGTTATTGCTATTTTTTATCTATCATTAGATAACCCACATCTTTTATTTATTACTTATTCTTTAGCAGGTTTTAGTGTTGGTGTTGTAGGCTCTTTTGCTTATTTTATGGTGAGAGTGTTTCCTACCCAAATTCGTTATAGTGGTGTATCATTTTCATTTAACATGGCTTACGCTATTGCGGGCGGATTAACACCTCTGTTGATCTCCTTTTTGAGTGATTTTGTTAGCAAAATGGCACCAGCTATTTATGTTATTGGATTATTTGGATTTGGTGCATTGATTGGATTATATTTATTTATTAAGGATAACAGTCAAAAGTATATAGCTAAAGATATTGCATAATAAATGATGACCATAGAATTTTAATTATTATTTAATAATATGTTGAAATGGAAAGTATAAGAATTTATTCTTACTTTCCATTTACCTGACATACCTTATATTCAAACCAGCCAGATTTATTCATTTAAACGATATATCCAACTTATTTTGTTAAAAACTTTCAGGAAAGACTACGTTTTAGTATGGCTTATTAAATAATCAACACTATTAAATAAAATTTTGAAACAACCAAAATTTTTTAAGGGATAAGGTAAACTTATCGCAACTAAGAAAGGATCTAATATAAATAAGATTAAATGCAAAAAACGAACATTCAATGATGATTTTAAACATCAAATGGTCAGTCTTTATCAACATGGTAAATCACGTAGTGAAATCGTTGCAGAATATGATTTGATAGCTACTTACTAGATCATAAGCAAAGGTGCCCGCTACCCATGTTGTGACCGTTAGGTGGCTATCTGACTGGTTAGGATCGGTTTTTTTCACTTCGATTTCTTCAATATCGGTAAAATGGGCTTGCCATAATTCTTTGCCCATTTTTGCCAAACTACAACAGCTTTTGGGCTATTCCGTTATATTGTGCCGTTGTTTGATTTCAGCTAACTCTTCTTGAGATGTGGCATTAAACGCTTCAACCATCCATTCGGGCCAGCCTTGTCCTTTAATGATTTTTTCTTTAAATTGGGTTTCTTGTTCCCATTTGTATTTGCCGTCGTTTAGACCTGCTAATTTGTTAGCGCACATAAAGTTATTGACCCAACCCCAAACCAAATAACTACCTATGCCGCCACGTAATGGGTCTAATAATATATGGTCAATTGTTTTATGGGTATGAGGTTTGCACACCATTAATATGGTGGTGTTGAGTGAAGAGCGTGAAAAGTTATGTACCACTACCCCTTGTAAATGTGCCCAGTCATATTCTTTTATGCGTTTTTTATTAGGATGCAAAAAGGTTAGCGGATTACGTAACACTTTAAAATTAAAAAAATAGCTTTCATTGATATACACTTTACCCGTTTTACGGTTAAAAATAATGGGGCTACCTCGGCGTGTAAAAAGGTTTTGATAGAATTCAGGGATAATAAATATATATAAAGCAACTAAAGAAGCAATTAATATCACGATGAAATTAATCATCAAGAAAGTTTCTTTTCTTAATGCTAATTCTAAAATTAAATTTATAGATAAGTAGATTAATGGTATTGAAAGGACAAAAAGAACAAAAAGCATGGATAAGTAAAATATTTGATCTGATAAAGTTTTACGAATAAAAGCACAGTAGTTATCATTGGCATATAGAAGACGCTGATCCGCCCCCGTTAAATAGTTACCGCCTTTTTCTAAATCGCTTATCCAACCAAAAATTTGGGGTTGATATTGTGATGGCATTGTTCTGTTCCTTATTTTAAATTTTATTGTTTTTAGTCACGATTAATGGCACGTCTTCACGGTTATTGTATTGAATAATAATTTGATATTTTACAATATTAAACACACCTATCGTGCCAGCGATCCATTTATTGATAATGAGCCCATTTTGAACAGGCTTGTCGCTATTGGTTATTGTTTTATCAGTAAGATGATTAGCCGATGTGGTTAAAGTAAATTCGTCTGGCTCGTCAATTTTGCTATAATCGGGTATTGGGAGCCTAGTCAGTATATCGATATTACGATCGTACTTTTCGAAATAGGCTTTTTTATCCGTCCAAATAAGATTTAGGTCACCATAGTTTTTGCTGATGGCTAATAACGCTATTTGTTGCGAGGTGATACGGTATTTTAGATCGATATATTTTTCGGGTAGTGGGTCTGGCTCGCTTTTTAGATTTGGGTAATCATTAATAAATAAGCGAATCATGGCGATTGCAGTTTCATTTTGATTGTATTTGGCAAAATCGGGAATATCCAAATAAAAATAGATATGCCGTTGAAATTGATTTGGGGCATCGGGCATTGGTGTTGATGATGGTGCATGATATAGCGGTTTTAAACGAATAAAGGTTTGAATATTATAGACTATAATCGCATAGTCGTTGAGCGCTAAGCCAAAACCCGCGTGAGTGCTGTATTCATCTTCGTGATAGGCTTGATAGCCTAAATAATCCAATTCTTCTTGCTTACCAAAGCAACAACGGTTTAACCAGTGCTGAATAGCAGTATAGTTATCGTACTTTTTACTAAACATAATCGCAATTGAACCACCAATCATTAAAATAGCCCCCACAATCACAGTTATCCATGAACCTGCTAATGCTACTATAACAGCACCAAAACCTAATGCAATAGAACCACCGACCCTCATTTGAAAATATAAGTTATCCTCCATATTCATCATATCAAACGAGCTTTTTAACTCGCCAATCGCTTCTAATACCGTGATTGCCGCTGTTGCTCCGGCAACGGTTTTAGAAATTATGGAATTGAACCTAAGCTTAGCTTCTATTTTTGTTACATCTTTACCTGCTTTAATCGCTTCAGCCATTTGCATATTGAGTTTGATATTTTTATATTGGCTACTTAGATCGATACCGGTTAGTACCAGTGACACCAGATCTTTAAGCATTTGCCCTTTTAGTTCGGTTTCACCGTTACCTTCTTTCACTTCATCCCATTCTTTAAGCATATCGCTAATGTTTATTAGGGTAAGGGTGCCTAATATACCGCTCACCGCAAGATTGATACCAAAAGTTATTTTTCCCGTTTTGACGTTTTGATTAGCGGTTTGTAAGTCTATCTCATTATAGATACGTTCTAATTCATGTTGCGCTATGTCTATTATGCCTCCTGCTTTTGATATTTTTTCGTTTATTTTAGCTTTAGCTCGCTCTAGGGCTTTATCACTGATTTTGCGTAATTTATCAGTGATTGACGCTTTGCCTTGATTGACTTTTTCTATGTTTTCAAGCAGTGTTTTTTGTTTATGGATTAATTTGAAATAATCTTTATACTTTTGCTCCATAAATTGTTTTAAGCTGTATGGGCTTAATGTGCCATTAGTGCCGTTGATAAAGTCAACAAACAAGGCTTTACTGGCTTTATCAGGAAAGCACAGAGTAAATTTCGCTTTTTGCATTTTGCCCGAGTCTGTTTTAATTGGCTTTTCATCAATATCAAAACTTTCTAAAAAGGCAAGCTCGTGCGGGTGATAGACACCACGATGATAAAAACCGCGATGCATTTGGGTTAATAGATTTTGAATTTTTACGATATTTTCTGGTCTAATCTGCACGTTTATTTCAACCGGTAGTGCCCCTAGTCTGGCAAGTTCATCAAATGCATTAAGCCGCATCCAGTGCGATTTTATCGGTTTAAGTAAGGTGTCTTTAGCCAGTGTTGCCTGTTTTTTGAGTGCCGTGCGGTTAAGTAAACTTTCACTATATTTGGTTGATGCGTGAGTTTGTTGTGTTGAATTAGCAAGGTTTGATAATTCTTTATTTACTGCTTCAAGGCTTTTATTTAATTCCCTATTCTTAGTTTCATAAGCCTTTTTTTCGCGCCTGAGTTTTTCTTGTGCGACAGGATCACTCACTGGAATTTGTTTTTTTTGTTGTTCAAGCTCGTCAATTTTTTGTTTATTTTGTTCAATTTTAGCTTCTAGCTCGGCTTTGTTTTTTTCTAATACACTTTTTTTATCGTTTAGATCTTTATCCCCCTTTTTTTCTGCAATTGTTGTAGAAACTGTACCAATAAACTCCGTTGCTTTTGATAACCAATCCTTTGGTGTTATCAATTCGTTAGTTTTTAAGTCTACATAGACCTTTTCGTCACGATCTATTCCTTTAGAGTTGTTATATTCGGTGATGTAATAGATACTTTCAGGATTACTGAGCAGCTCATCCCATAGGGCACTGTCTTGATCGAGTTTAATTTCGGAATGAGTGGTATCGACTAAAATAGATCCAATTTCTGATGCGTGCGCCAATCGCGTCGTTTCGGTGCTAAAATCAAATTCACGTTGCCAAAAATGATTGGTGTTAACGCTTTTGGGTTTGGTTTTGCTAAATTGCGAGACAATGCCTTGTTTACCAAATAACCAACGTAAATAGGTAAAGTAGTCCTGCGACCACTCTTTATGATAATCAACTACTTCTTTATAGGCTGTTTCTAATTTCCCTTTGAAGGTATCAACTTTACCTTGATCTACACAGCTATCAAAATCATTCAGTACTTTGGTTTTATCTTCGCTCAATTTGCCGATTTTTTGGTGCATTCTCGCAGATGTTGGAATACCATTATAGCCGATGGTGTCATTGCCTGAATTTTTTACTTTTTTTATTTCTTCTTTTACGCGAGCGATTTCACGATCAAACGAAGTTACAATTGAAGTTCGGTACTGATCCATTAACTGTAAAATTACCCGCTTTTTAAACATGTCAGGTTGATAATAATTAAATTGATTTTTCAATACCGGGTTGATCGTCTGGATCATGTTTTTTGCTCGTTGTTCATAGATTTTGGTTGCTTTATCTAAATCGTCAAAACCATCGATTAATTCTTCTGCTAAATTCACTTCTTCTGTAGTTAATGGTTTTTCGTTAAACATATGCAGGTGCGATATCCGTTGGGTGTTAAGTTCTTCGGCGATACCGAAGGTGTCTTCTAGTACTACACCACAAGATATTGGCCTATTGCCCTGATATAGAAGGTTTGCGTGATTTGCAAATTTTTGCCTTTGGTTTTTTAAGCTGGTAAAGGGATGTGCTGATTTGAAATTCTCCAGACCTCGCTCTCCAAAACGAAACTCAAGCACTTTGCTTTTATCATTATCATCATGTTCATGACTATAACCAAAAATATCTTTAAACGGTACCGCTCGTTTGCCCGTTGCCTCAGACGGTGAGTCTTTGAGTTTTTGTATATCAATTTTGGTAAAACGCGATAACACTTGGCTATCTTGTTCTTTTAGGTAATCGTCTAGGGTCTTTTTAGGCCAAGGTTGTGAAGAATAAGCCACCCAAGCTTGCGTAAATTCCTTATTATTAAGATTAATAAACGAGGCTGGAATGGTGTGGCAAGCATCTTTACACGCTTTTGATATGGGTCTTGGCTCGGTATTAGTTAGTTCAAGGAAGTTTTTTAATCTTAGTGCGCCGTCAATGCATTCATACACATGAAGTATTCGGCTCTCAATATCATCACCTTGTTGTTGCATCACATAGACATAACCGTTACGCAAAGTGCGAAGTACATAGTCATAATATTTTAATGCTTCATCTGGCATGCGTTGTTTAAAATCTAATGTTTTAGTATAATTCGCCAGTTCTTGATAAGTCTGGTTAACCTGTTTAATTTTATTGAATTTTGTTTTTATCACGGCTTGACGCAATAAAAAGACCGGTAATCCTGTTCGTTCACAGGCAAGGCAATGACCTGCTGCTTCATCTTTATTTTCTATGGCGGTGTTTGCTGTTTTTTTCATCTTACACTCTTTAATGCTTGTCTTATTCGTTAATAGAAAGTAATTGGCTTTCAAGGTTAATATTGGCGTCAATAACGTGTTTTGACAATGTGCTCGGTGCTTTTTGCGCTTTGGCAATTTGCTCAAGTACTTTAGGATGCTGAGTAAAAGCAGTTTGGTACCTTAAGCCATTTAATCCCCAAAATAAGATATCGGTAGCTTCAGTTAAACCTAATTGATAAGCTTGCTCAACCAGTTGCGTTGATTGCAAAATGACTTGGTTATGGAGTGGTAAATTTTTTTGCTCATCAAATTGCATTCGATTATTTGCCCATGCCTTAACAAGAGTCCGAATCATTCTTAAGCTTTTTAAGCGCTGACAATAATGAGTGCTCCAACGGTCTTGCGTTTCAAGTTCACTATCGGCCGTGAAACGAATAAACTGCCCAGCATGAATGGATGGGTAATAATAGTTTTCAATTTGAGCAAATTGCGATTTTAGCCATGCGGTGTCTTGGTTGGTAGCAACTTCGTGCAAAAATTGCATGCGAAACGGTTCAAAGAAAGGATAATAAGGCTGTTGCAATATTTTAGCGATGTTATTACCTATAGTTATCAGCTGTTTTGCCAATATCGACGGTTTAAGGGGGCTAACAATATAAGCGCAAATATAACGCTTTGACCAAAAACATTCGATTTCAGCCTGTTTACCAATTTCATCAAGGATGGGACTGTCTAAAAATTCATTTGGTTCTGCAAGTTTAACCAGTGTTGGGCATATGTTTGGATCATAATCTAAATCGGTGCGTAATACCTGAGTTAGTTTCTTTTCACCAAATTGTTTATCTTCACCAAACAGATTCAATAATGAATCGTGTGACAATGGGTTTATTGAATTAAGTGCCACTAAATTATCGACTAGTAAATAGCGATATTTGTTAAAGTTATTTTGATTATTTAATTCAGTAATCATTTTTAATCCGTTTCTGCGCAGCGTTTTACATTCAGTTCACTTGAATTTAATCTAATTGTTTTAGATTGGGTTGCCGGTCCCATCTTTTGCAATACATTACATTTAAGATAGATATTATCCTGTGTGCCAAGTTCGATGCCTTCACTGCTGATTTTGATATAAGAGCCACCGCAGATAAGGGTGAGATTGTCTTTGGCGGTAATGGTGACTTTACCATCCACACTATCAACTTTAACATCTTGCTTGGCAGCCATATTAAGGTTGGCGTTTTGGGCTTGCACCTCGATATCACCTTGGTTGGCAAATAGTTTCATCCCTGATTTTTGGGCAAATAAACCCATCGCTTCAGCCGATGATAGGGTGATGTTGTTTAAAGCGTTAATATCGGTTTGGTTTTCACTGGTTAAGGTGAGGCTGTTAGCTGTTGTCAGTTGAATATTTTCAGGACTAGTTAGGGCGATGCCTTCTTGCGCATAGGCTAGTAAGCCACTTTGGGTTAGCTGAGTTAAGTTGGCTTTAAGTTGCTCTTGGCTGTCGGTATCGGCGCTGTGCGCTTCGGACTGGGTGGCGGCATTTTGTAGCGCTTTAGCAATGGAGAGGGCATTCTCAATTTGGGCAATGGCCGCTTGCATATCGAGCTGTTTGCCTTGCGCTTTGGGCTGGGTTTGCGTGGTTAAATATAAGCCTCTATTGGCGGCAATCGCACCCCATTCATCGGTGCGCAGTTCAAAACCTTCACCGCGGAGTTGTTTTTTTTCGTTAACTAAGTGACCGATATTAAGTTGAGTTTTTCCGTATTCGGTAGCCAGTTTGATATGCTCTTGCCCTCGTTTATCATCCATGCGCAGTTTGTTATTAGCTGGCGTGCGAATGACATTGCGGTGTTTGTTGATGGTGGTGATAGGGTCAGGGTGAGCGCTGTCATGCATTGCATGAGCGATATACGGCCTATCGGGGTTGCCCTGCATAAAGGCGATGGCCACTTCAGTGCCATCAATTAACGGGAAGTGAAAACCATAGGTGTTGCCTGAATAAGGTTTGGCTAAGCGTACCCACAAGCTTTCCGTGCCACTTTTCCATTGTTTCAGGTCAACATTAAATTTAACCCGATAGCGTCCTTGCGGGTCGATATAGCCATAGGTGTCATGGTTGGGACTGGTGACACGGGCAGGTAATGTGCCACTGACTTGTGGCCAGCGTATGGGCGCAGGGCGATAGGGTTTTAAAGCTTGATAGGGAATGGCGGTAAAGGTGAGTTCATAGGCATCAGTGCGATTACCTTGCCCCTGTACACTTAAAATAATCACCCCGTCATTGATATCTGCCAGCGGACTGCCATTGATGTTAATCCATTGACCGGGAGCAAGGTTATAGTGGTTACTCTTGCCTTTGAGGATAATTTTCTGGCTAATAGCCTGTTCATGGCGAATACGCGCATACCATTGACCGCTTTCAATCTGATTATCGTCATGCCTGTTATTCTCATTAGGATTATTGCCGTTATCACGATTATCATTATTAATATTGTTATCATCATCGTTATTATCGCCACTATTTTGCGGGTTTTCTTGGCCGTTGCTATCTAAGCCTTTATAGTGCTCGGCATAACGGTAGTCAGTGCCATAGGTGGTAAGGTCTTTGGGTTGGGTATTAATCTCGCCCTGTAAATCGGCTAGGGCATCGCGGTAGTTATAGTCTTGTACCTTGACTGAGGAGACCACCACTTCGCTATGCAAGCTGATATCCCACACACTTTCAACGCCCGTATCTGCCATGCCACTGGGCGGTTTATAGTCGATATCAGCGACCTGCGCATAGCCTTGCTCATAATCACTTAACACCATTACATCACAGTTGTGCTCAGCGTGCGTTTCAAAGCGAAACCAGATACCGACATCGGCCAATAAGCGTTGAATAAATTCAAGGTCACTTTCTTGCCACTGCGTAATAAACTCCCGCTCAGGGTAGCTATCTTTTAGTTCTAGACGGTAATCAATGCCTGTCAAACCATGACTGCGTAGTACTTCTTCAACCACACTGACCACGCTTTGATTTTGAAATATGGCATTATGTTGCCCCACAGCCAACCGTGCTAAGCACGAAGATAACACCACTTGATAATGGGCTTCATCTTTATTGACCGATAACTGACTAAACTCAGTAATCACCCCATGCAAGGTGCGTTTATTACTCAACGTGGGCAAGTCACTTAATGAGCGGATAGCGGAAGTTAATGGTTTGTTGATAACAGGATTAAAGGAGAAGGTCGATTTTTGATTAAGAAAGGAATCAGGCGATAAGGTTTTATCAGTACAGGTAAAAGTAATCACATAACGCCAAGGCTGGTTTAACGACTCATCACCATCAATATGCAAAACCGAAATCGGCGCCCCCAGCCCGTCAACCGTTAAGGTATAGCGATTATGGCTAACCCCACTCAAACCCGCCATTAAATCACTAAACCCGTCACCGAGTTGACTTAAAAGACGATTAAGTTCGTTTGACATTTTTCCTCCTTATTATTCCTAAAATTCATACCCTCTATTTTTGATTATGTTATTGGTTTATCGCGATATCATTGTTTTTATGTTGACTATTTTCAGCCTAAACGATAATTCAAACAGAGTATAAACTATTCTAACGTAAAATTTAACCTTTTTAATCAATGTCTTTGTTTAATATTAATAATTTTAGTTAGTTAAACCAGTATGTGATAGTGGCTTAACCTTTTTATTGAATAAATGATTTAAGCAACGTTATGCTTTATCGATGAAAATTTTTAACTTATTAAATTTAAAATAATTTTATGCTGAAACGGTATAGAATCCTGAATTATTTTTGCAAAAAATATAATCTAAAATATAGGTTTTGTTATTGCCTTTAGCTTGCAGTCTTAATTTATCTTCAATGGATTTTACAATTTTGACCAAACGTTTAATACCATAACAGATGATTATTTTTTCTTTATGATATCAGCGATATATTGCTTGTCTGTAATAAGGCGTTAGTTTTGTTGTTCATGTATATCTATTACAGTCGTTTCTCAAATTACTGTAAACAATGTTAGGAATTCCTACACCTCATTTTGTTAAAAAGTTTCAGGAAAGACTACGTTTTAGTATAGTTTATTAAGTAATCAATGCTATTTAATAAAATTGTGAAATAACTCAAATTTTTTAAGTGGGATTAGGTTAAAATAAAACCAATGATATTTTAATTTTAAAATTTCCTAGGAGAAAAAATGAAAGCAGCAGTTATTAAGCAAGAGTGCGATGGTCAAGTCGAAATCAAAGATATTCCTATTCGTCCTTTAGAAGCAGGGGAGGCCTTAGTTGATGTTGAATATTGTGGCCTTTGTCATACTGATCTTCATGTTGCAGCTGGCGATTTTGGTAAAAAACCAGGTCGTATTATTGGACATGAAGGTGTAGGAATTGTGATTAAAGTTGCCCCAGATGTAAAAAGCTTAAAAGTTGGTGATCGGGTTAGTATTGCTTGGTTCCATGCTGGTTGTGGTACTTGTGAATATTGTATTTCTGGGCAAGAAACGTTTTGTCGTAATGCATTAAACTCTGGATATACTGTTGATGGAGGCATGGCAGAGCAGTGCATTGTTAAAGCTGATTATGCGGTTAAAGTGCCAGAAGGGCTCGATCCAGCACAAGCAACAAGTGTAACTTGTGCTGGTGTGACTACCTATAAAGGTATTAAAGTGGCTGCTACTAACCCAGGACAATGGCTTGCAGTATTTGGGATTGGCGGTTTGGGAACACTTGCTGTTGAATATGGTAAAAAAGTGTTTAATAATAAAGTGGTTGCTATTAGTAACAGCGATAGCCAATTAGAATTATGTAAAACACTAGGTGCTGATTTGGTCGTTAATCCTAAAAAAGTTGAGGATGTGGGCGTTTATATTAAAGAACACACAGGAGGGGGAGTGCACGGTGCTGTTGTAACTTCTGTGACTAAAACAGCATTCAATCAGGCCATCAATTCAGTGCGACCTTTAGGGCGTGTGGTCGCCTTAGGTTTGCCTTCAGAAAATATGGATTTAAGTATTCCTAAAACCGTGTTAGATGGTATTCAAGTTTTAGGTTCATTGGTTGGAACTCGTGAAGATTTAGCAGAAGCATTTCAGTTTAGTGCAGAAGGAAAGGTCGTGCCGATAGTTGAAAAAAGACCGTTGGAAGATATCAATGATATGATCGACGAAATGAAAGCAGGTAAAATTCGAGGCCGTATGGTTGTTGATATGAAAATGCAGAAGTCTAAATAAATTAACCTTATTTGTAATTCAAAAAGCTGGCTATATGCTGGCTTTTTTTATAAATCAAAAAATTATTCATTTGATTTATCTAGGTTTTTATGTGGATAATGTTAATCTTTTCTTGTTTTTTATAAATAAATCCCTATCATAATCAAATTTTGCTAATTAATTTTATATGTTTCAAGAGGAACTTCATGGCAGATCATAATTTAGAGAATAACTTGCGCAAGGATCTTGGTTTAGTTTCTGCATTATCACTAGTCGTTGGAATGGTTTTAGGTGCAGGAGCTTTTATGAAACCTCCTGCTGTGTTAGAAGTTGCTGGTGATTATAATTTTGCGTTGCTAGCTTGGGTAATAGGTGGTGTATTTTCTATTTGTGGTGGTTTAACTCTTTGTGAACTAGGAGTCATGTTTCCTCGAACTGGTGGAATGTTAGTATATTTAGAAAAAATCTATGGTGCGAAAGTTTCTCACCTTTATGGTTGGATGATAACTGTCTTATTTGCGCCTTCACTTATTGGAGCACTAGTCGGGTATTTTAGCTCAGTATTTTGCTTATTATTTCATATCAATGATGCTTATCGAATGGCCGTGAGTGCTGGCGTTTTAGTGTTTATTGCAACAATCAATGCAGTTGGCGTTAAACAAGCAGGTTATTTGCAAACCATTGCCACTATATGCAAACTCATTCCAATACTATTATTAGCTATATTTGGATTATGGAAAGGTAGTGGACAAGTGGTATTGTTCAGTGCTAGTGGGCAAGGGATTGAAAGCTATGCGCCTTTTGCTGTTGCTATTTTAGCTACTTTATTTGCGTATGACGGTTGGGCGCAAGTCGCATCGGTAGCTGGTGAAATTCGTAATCCGTCGAAAGTTTTACCCCAAGCCATAATTTTAGGTATAATCTTCCTTGTTGTAGTTTATGCTTGTATTAATATTGCATTATTCAAAATTTTTCCTGTTAAAGAAATGGTATCACTAGGACATGATGCTTCAGCGGTTGCTTCACAGCGGATGTTTGGGCATTTTGGTGGTAATTTAGTTGCAGTTGGTATTATGATTTCCATCTTAGGCGGCATTAATGGCTATATTATGACGCTATCTCGCACAATTTTTAGCATGGGAGAACGAGGGACTATCATTGGTGCACGTTATTTAAGTACTATTGATGAAGAAAGTCGCTCACCAATTAATGCGATTATCGTTTTAGTTATTTTTTCTTTCCTTTATTCAGTGTTACTCGATGCTGATCGTCTATCTGAAATATCGATGTTTTCCATATGGGTATTTTATTTATTAACTTTCATTGGTGTAATAATTGCTCGAAGAAAATACCCGAATGTGACTAGAACTTATAAAGTAATTGGTTATCCGATTATTCCTATCATCGCTATGTTAGGTGCAATATATGTTATTTACGGAATGTTAATTTATCAAACCGTAAATGGTATAGCTTCAATAGTGGTCACCTTAATTGGTTTGCCTGTGTATTACTATTATCATATAAGAAATAAAAATAAAGCGCTATCACTTGGTGAAATGAAAAAATATGATACTAGCACTAAATATATGATCGTTACGGTTTCAATAAGTATCATTTTGGGATTAATTGTTTATGGTTATATCGTTAGTGGCAAATGATAAGAATAGGGAGTGTTGAACTTTCGTGATTATTTTTTATACGGCATGATGTGAGTTATAATAATTCTGCAAAAAACAGCCATAACTCGATTCATCATGCCAAGAACAATGCTAACAGATAAACGGTGGGAAAAGATACAACAAATAATGAAAAATACTGGCCCGGATTTATAATAAATCCGATCACCGGATGACGTTTGAAGGGATCCTTTTCCGAATGAGAACAGGTATTCCTTGGCGAGATTTGCCAGAAGAGTTTGGTGAATGGAGCACCGTCTATAGACGATTTAATTTGTGGTCTAA
>NZ_JBIDFE010000023.1:0-34242 GCF_046635605.1 Gilliamella sp. BG3 | reverse complement strand
CTATCATTTTTGGCGAAATGAATAATGACGATTTCACATCTGTCATAGAATGCGCTGACAAAATACTTGAAGCGTGTTGTACAACGGATTGTTCTGTTATTACTGGTTATATTAAAGGCGAGGATAAACTAGTTAATGTCGAAGCGGTGATACCTGTTGAAGATAAATTAATCTTATCTCAGCATTTATTAAAACACGGCTTAATAGGTGATGTTCCGCCTAAAAAAACTAGAGAAGATACAGATTACAGCGATGAATTTCACGCAAGAAAGTTTGTTTACATGGCTGTAGCTCATCTTGGTATAAGCGAGGTTGACGCTTGGAACATGTCAATGACAGCATTTCAAGAGGCTATGGAAGCAAAATTCCCTAATAACGATAAAGATATCATCTCACAAGATGACTATGACTCAGCTATGTCTTATGCGGACTCGGTTGTTGGATTAAATTAAATATAGGTAAAACAAAATGAAAAAAGAAAAAATAATTTTTAACGGCAATGCAGTTGCCAAATGGTGGTAGATCAAACTTTCAGCAAAACAAAGAGGAAGCATTTTGAATTGATTACGTTGAAGTTAACTACACAACCACCTTCGGGTGGTTTTTTTACACCCATTTCAGCTACTACGAACTTTTATGCCTAAGTGGCTGTTTATTTTTGAATGGCATGAGGAAAATATGCAAAATTTAATAAAATCAGAAGAAATAGTGATAATTGAAAATGAAAAACCTTTGACAACTACTTTACATATAGCAGATGGCACAAATGGAAATCACAGAGCAATTATCCAATTAATCAGAACACATATACATCACTTCAATAGATTCGGAAGGGTGCAATTTGAAATGCGACCCTTTGAGACCAACGGAGGTGTTCAGTTAAAAAGAATTGCATTATTAAATGAGCAGCAAGCAACCTTTTTAATGACTTTAATGAGAAATACAGAAAAAGTTGTTGAATTTAAGTGTGTTCTTGTTGAAGCCTTTTTTAAAACCAAAGAGTATTTGAATAATAAATCATGGGATTTAGCTCAAATATATTCAAAATTAACAACTCAGTTGGATTTGGAAAAATCAGACGCAAGTTTAGCTGGTAGCATTTTGGGTAGCTATAAAAAGAAACGAGACTTACTTGTTGATGCTATTAATGAAGTTGAAAAAGCTATGCAACCTTGTCTGGCTTTCAATTGATAAAGCCTTCATCTTCATTATGAAGACGCAGCTAACAGAATAACCGCCTTGTGCGGTTTTTTATTACCTAAATTTCTATAAGAGGTTTTTATGTCATTTGAAGCAGGAAGTATATATTACACAATTGATGCTAAAACAGGGGCTTTATTAACAGCCGATAAACAAGTATCTAGTTTTAACAAAAGAGCGCAGGAGGGGTTTGAACGAACAGCGGCGTCAATGAGCAAGCTAACACAGATTGCTAAAGCTGTATCTGCTACTTTAGTCTCTAGCCAAATTATTTCTTATGCTCAAAGCTGGAACGAGCTAGAAGACCGCATTCAAAACACTGGCGCTACAGCATCACAAACTAAAGACATTTTAGACCAGCTCCTAGCTACTTCTGACCGAAACGGTCGTACAATTGAAGAATCTTCAGAGTTATATATTCGTCTCTCTAACTCTATGAGCGAGCTAGGTTATAGCACGCAAGGCACGATATCTTATATTGATACACTATCTAACTTGATGACCATCAATAAAACAAGCGCAATCGGTGCGGAATCAGCTATCAATGCTTTAACTAAAGCACAAATGAAAGGTAAGCTTGCTGGTATTGATGCGATGTCTGTTTTTAATGCAATGCCAAGCGTTCTTAAAACCCTCGGAAAGCAGTTAAAGAAAACTGAGGCAGAAGTTAGACAAATGGCTTCTGATGGCAAGTTATCTATGTCAGACTTTACTGATGCAATGATAGCTGCGCAAGAAGAAACTGCGGCGCTTGCTGATAACATGCGCAACACAGTAACCGATGGTATTAACCGTGTTACCAACAATCTTAAAAAGTACCTTGGCGAGCTTAATAACTCAACGGGCGCAACCAAAGTTTTAGTTGATTCGTTGATTCTAATGTCTCAGCATGTCGATATATTGATGACCGGTGTCGGTGCACTTGCCGCTATTTATGCAGGAAAATACATCACATCACTAGCTAATGCGACTAAGCAGAGTGCAGAGAAAGTGATTAATGATATAAAACTTGCTCAAGCTGAAAAAGCGGCAGCACAAGCAGCACTACAGCAAGCTCAAGCTGAGATTGTTCACTTGAGAGCTGTGCAACAATCATTATCAGCACAGCTAAAACTAGCACAAACAGAAAAAACTAGAAACGCAATTAGAAAACAGTTAAAAGCTAACACTGACGCCTTGACTGCTGCTACAAATCAGCAGACAGCAGCGCAAGCAAGACTTGATGTAGCAATGAAAGCAACATCTTTTGCTGCCAATGGTCTAAGGTCAGCTATGGCTTTGTTAGGCGGTCCTGCTGGTATGTTGTTCCTCGCGGCTGGTGCGCTATCAATGTGGTCAAGTAAAATTGATGAAGCTAAGCAAAAATCATTGGAACTCGGCGATAAAGTTGATCAGTTACGAGAAAAATATAAATCTTTAAATGACGAACAAAAAAAGCTTGAGCTATCAAGATTAAAAGTTGATATTGATAAAACAAAAGAAAGCATTGAGCAGCAAGCTTTTGTTGTTCGAGTTTTAAAAGCTGAGTATGAACAATATCAACGACGGATGAGCGGTTATTTTAGCAGCATGCTCACATCTCAAGAGGGATTGAATGAAGCTCAGAATAAATATCTAGAAGCAAGTGATAAACTAAAAAAATCTCAAGAAAATTTAGCAAAAGCAGAAAAAGCACGTAGTGATATCGAATCTGGTGTGATCGAAAAAACAAATGAAGCAATTAAAAGTACTGACAGCTTTGACGAAGCATTAGAAAAACTCGGTAAAAACAAAGTTGACGATAAAGTAAAATCTCTATCAACTCAGCTTGAAATAGTTCAAATGAAAACTAAGGGAGCAAAAAAAGAAGCTTACATCTATGAAAATGCTTTAAATGAACTAGGCGATGTTGGCGAACAGTATAAAACAACAATTCGAGGATTAATCGATAAAACAAAAAAATGGTCAGAAGTATCGGAAGAAGTCAGAAAAGTGTTACAACCGCTATTTGACACGCTTGGCAAAATTTATGATGAAAACGAAAAGTTAAACGCTAGCAAAAAGAAAGGAAAAGGTACAACAAGAACTTATGCGGAAGAAATAAAAAATCTTAAAAATCAGCTAGAAGTTGCTAAATTAGAAGCTAAAGGCATGACTGTTGAGGCGGAATTGCTTGCTATCACTCAAAAAATGGGTAGCAAGGTTACAGCAAAACAAACAGAAGAGCTTAGAAAGCTAATCGAAACATCGCAAGCGTATAAAGCATTAGGCACTTTACAAAGCCCTATTGATATTGAAAAAGATTCATTCAAAAAATCGAAAGAATCGCTAGATAAACTACACGAGCTTGGCGAAATTAAACAAGTTGAATACAACACTAAGCTTGAACAGCTTGAGCGACAACATCAGATAAACATGGCTAAAATCAAGTCTGATGCAGTCGTATCCAAAGTTGATGACGCTGTAGCACAAGTAGACCCTGTACAAGCGTTAGCCAATGAAAACGCTAGAAAACTTGCTTTGATTCAAGAATTCGAAAATCAAAAATTGATTACAGAAGAAAACGCAATAGCTTTACGTGAAGCAGCTAATCATCAGTTTGAGCAAAATCGTATCAATGCGCAGTGGGAAATATGGAGAAATCAGAGTGATGCTAACGAGTTTTTAGCGTCATCACTTGAGGGATTAGCAAGTAGCGCAACAAGTACAATATCTGGGCTGATGTCTGGCACAATGACGGCGACACAAGCAATGCAAAACTTTGCTAATGTGATTTTGAATGAAGCTATCGGATCATTAGTTCAGATGGGTATGCAATACGTCAAGAACGCAATTGTAGCAAAAACGACATCAGCAGCAACAACGGCAGCGCAAGTATCCGAAGCTACGTTATTAGCAGCAGCATATCAACCTGCTGCCATGTATGCATCTATTGCCACGCAGGGCGCAGCAGCAACTACAGGCGCAACATCGTACGCAACAGCTATTGGCTCAATGAAAGCGTTGGGTATAGCAGGTGCACGTAAAAACGGTGGTCCAGTAGACGCTGGCTCAATGTATAGGGTTGGTGAGGGCGGAAAGCCTGAAATCTTGGTAGCAGGCGGTAAACAATACTTAATACCGGGCGAAAATGGGCGAGTACTCAGCAATCGCCAAATTACATCTAATGGTAAAGGTGGTTCAAATATCAACCTTAATATTAATATGCCGATTAACATTGATGGTGGCGGTGGCATGTCAGAACAAGACGGACAGCAACTAGCTAAAAACATTGAGCAAGCTATCCGTGCGCAGATTATGAAAGAGCAAAGACCAGGAGGGCTACTAAATCGTCGTTGATTTGATGTCTAAAATTTCATACCATTACCGAAATTATTAAGGAGATGGTATGAAAAAGATCTTATTTTGTTTATTGCTGTTCCCATTTTTTGTTTTTGCTGATGATTTCTATGATTGTAAATATGCAAAGGGTGACAAAACAAAAAACAATCTAAAACATATGGGGGATGGAACAGTTTGGGTGGCTAATGATAGATTTGTTGCTCACGATTATATTAAAGACGAGTATAAATCACCTAAATTTACTAAATTTGTAGATAATTTATCTATTGCAGAGGACTCAAGGTACGTATATGTTCTTGCAAATGATAGAACAAATTATGCAATTGCGTCTAAAACAGATAATGCTATTTTTCAATGGAATAATTGCACTCTTGATTTATCTGTTGATTTCAAAAATGCAAAATATGGCAGCAAACCAGTAAATTTTTTACCTAAGATAAAATCGTATTTTCGAGAAGTATTAAAAGATCCTGATTCTGCGAAATATTCTGATATTTCTAAGCCACAGAAAGATTTCATGTTTGAATACAAGAATGTTATTACTGGATATTCAGTCTGCTTATATGTAAATGCTAAAAATTCATTTGGAGGTTATACGGGAAGAAAATTATATTGGGCTTTCTTAAAAGACAATAAATTATTAAGAGTAATCAATACAGAAGATTCTAGAACAATAAGCCGTTGGCATAATATTAGTTGCAATTACTAAAAATATATTTAAATTTAGTTAATTTGTTATTGACCACCAAAGCAATTCAAACCCTCTAAGAGGGTTTTTTATTGGTTATTTTTTTGAGGAAAAATGGTTCTAAGTTCTTCTACTCCAGAAGTTATATGATTCAAAGCTCGCTCCATTTTCATTCTAACAATATCTTCATTTGTGTCACCAGAAAGAGAAAATGCTTTTGCTAATTCGTTCTTTAATGCATCGTATGAATCTTTTAATTTAATAAGTTCACTTCTAGTAGACTCAAGCTCATTTTTATAGCCATCAAGTTTTAATATGTCATTTATGATTTCACGTAAATCTGAATGGGTTATCGTTTCAATAATTTTTGTGACCTCAAGCCGATCAACTAACTCATTATTCAAACTTCTTTTATTTGTATTCGCTTTGTCCTCTAAATAACTTCTCAAATCTGACGGCAATCTCGTTGGAAAAGGTTTTATTGTGTTCATAGTGTGATTCCTTTTGACTCATTGCAATAATATAGTTTTTATAAGAAGTATTGACAACTGAATCATTGTGATCCAAAATAAGCGTGTAAAATAAATGTAAACACAAAAAAGGAGGATCATTTTGATTCATGAAGTAAGCAAAATTAAACCGTTCCCAACAAGAATGCCTGATGATTTAAGGGAATGGTACGAGAAAGAGGCTGAATGTAGCCGACGATCGCTAAACTTTGTGATAGTTGAAGCTTTAGCAGAACATAAAGAAAAGAAAATTAAACAAAGAGAGGTAAAAAATGCAAACATCTAGAAAAGCAAAAACCCCAAGTGCGCCAACACCTGAGGTCTCAATAATTAATCCCACTAGAAAAGGAACTAACAACATGAGAAACACTAACACAATTAATTCAAATTGTCCAGTAATAGCTGGAATCTCTATCACAACTGATAAAGAAGGTCGATATAATCTTAATGCGCTACATAAAGCTAGTGGAGGGGAAAAGAAAAACAATCCTAGCTACTGGCTATCATTGCAAGGCACTCAAGAGCTTATATTGGAACTTGAACAACAATTGAGCGATGCCGAGATCTCGGTATCGGTTGTTCAATCCATAAAAGGGGGATTGAATCAAGGTACTTTCGCCCACGAACTTTTGGCTATTTCTTACGCAGGTTGGATCAGTCCAAAATTTCAGTTAATGGTAAATCAAGTATTTTTAGACTATAAAAAAGGTGAATTGAAAAACATTCAAAAACCTTTTAAATCTTACTTGCCAGAGTATCGACAAGCCAAAGCAATAGAATTATCAGTCAGAGCATTAGATAAGATGTTTAGCAATCTGCCACATTTGAGCGAACAGTCTAAGCAAGCTATCTATGCAGATACAATTAATCCAATTGCTGGTAAAAATGTCATTCCGCTTCCCAAGCTTGAAAATAAAACATTTTCAGCTAGTGAGGTTGGGAATTTACTCGGCGTATCTTCGAACAAAATTGGTCGTATAGCTAATAAGCTCAACTTAAAAACAGAAGACTACGGAATTTTCGTACTCGATAAGTCACGTTCTTCTGATAAACAAGTTGAATCATTTAGATATAACGAAAAAGCAATAGATGTAATCAAAAATCATCTTATTAATAAAGAAATCGCTTAACCAATTAACAACAAATTATAAGCCCTCTAAAAAGGGGGCAATTACGAGGATATAGCATGTCAAACTTATCAATTTTTAATTTTCACCAAACACAAGTTCGCATTCAATTATTGAATAATGAGCCTTTATTTTGTCTTACCGATGTTATCAAAATCTTGAATATAAAAAATGCTAACGCTAGTCGTTTCAATATGTCAGAAGCTGGTATACATAAAATGTATATCAGGTCAGGAGGGCAAAATAGAGAGGTAACTTTCATTAATGAACCAAATTTATATCGTGTAATTTTTAGAAGTAATAAAAAAGAAGCTGTAGATTTTCAAAATTGGGTATTTGATGAAGTGTTACCAACAATCCGCAAGACTGGCAGTTACTCATTAACGATTAATGCCGAACAACAACAGCAAATCCAACAGGCTGTCAACGAGCGAGTTTATCGAACAGGCGAAAAACATCAGGCTGTTTATTCAAAATTTCATCAGCAATTTAAGATACCACGCTACCAAGATTTACCTGCTAGCAAATTTGATGAGGCTATTAAGTGGCTTGGCGGTGTAAGCATGAGAAACTTTAAATCGATTAACATTGATAATCTAAAGCGTCAGTACAATTACTTAGCAACAATACAAGAATATTATTATAGGGTATTCGATTTATATAATGATTCACTTGCTGATTTTCTAAATAAAAATAGCCCAGCTTTGCACTATAACCTTTCATCTGCATTAAATAAAATTCAAGTAAATATCGGTTTATCACTTAATTTTATTCGCAGTGAAATAGATATCGGCTCAAAATCAAAAATAATAAATTTTGCTGCTGATATTGATTATTTAAATTAAACCTGATTATACCAAAATCACTCAGAAATAACATTGATTTTATTAATGTTTTTATTGTTGGGTGAGCGGTTTAGAATCACTGTTATTATATTTTTAAATTAAGGGCGTCATGCCCTTTTTTAAGACCTATCCATTCTTTAATTCCATATCGCGCTTTTAGCGTGCGATTTCTATCATTTAAAGGGTTGACGAAAAACAAGGGATAAAAATGATTGATTATTACTGGAGTGGTTTAGACAATTTTGGTATAACGATAAAAGAAGTTGATAACCATGAGCCATTTTGATTTTTTAACAAGAAAGGAGATATAAAATGAGTAAATTTATAGAAGTAACATTGCCTGGCGACAGAAAAGTCACGCTTAACACAAATAATATTTTAAAAATTGAAGAATTAAAAACAGACCATCCATGTAAAACTAAAATTCTATTTTCTAACGGCATTGAAATAGAAAATATTCTTGTTCGTGAAGATTATGTTTGTATTAACGAAATGTTAAGCACAATTGAAAGCTATTTTGTAGAAGAAGACAAAAAACTAGAAAAATATGACTCAAGCATATATTTTGCTTCAAAACAACCTGCTCGGTCAAGTTGACGGAGGTACTCGCATCAACGACCTCAGAAAATTACAAGAAGACGACTTAAAGCTAACATATTGATTTGTAAGGTAACCCAAATTTGGGTTACGAGCGGCGTGTAACAATCAAATATATAGCACCTATTAATTTTTGTGATTAGTATAAATTTTCTTTACTAAGTTAGCTTTGTTAACTATACTGCAAAAATATTTATTTACTAATATAAGCTAATTATAGGTTAATAATAAATATAAAACCATGAAAGCAAAGCCAGCAACAAAAGCATTTGATATACAAACTAAATTAACGTCTTATCTTTATAGTAATAAGGAATTAAGTGAGTTTGAATTTAAAATGTATGAAAGAGATGCTAAATCAATACCTGATTATATTCAAAGAAATAATACGTTGGGGTTGTTATATGGTGTTCAAAAAAACGATGCTCTAATGGAACTGCACTTTGAAAGCGCATTATCATGTGCTTTTGATTTGGATATTTTATCTAATTATGCTGTACTATTAAATCATTGTTCTTTATTTAAAAAACAGAAACAGGTTTTATTTGATTATAGAGAATATTTGAATACTCCAGCATTATTAAAACATCTTCTTAATGTTGTTTCTATATATTTGGATTCCAATATGGCTGAATTTATCTGTAAAAAAGCTGTTGAGATAAAATGCGATGGGTTTTTTATTAATGCATTTTATGTGCGCCAAATGCAGATTTTAGAGGTAAGGAAGATGACAAATTGCTCTGATGCTCAAATTGCTTTATTAGTAGATATTTGTTCAAGTATTCTTAAAAAATATAATCAAGTTTGTGATTCTCTAGAGTTAGAAACTGTGGCTGGAGGGCACTCTGTTTTTGGTATAGCTACGGATAGTGTTGATATATTAGTTGATATGAATTTCGAATTAGCGGATAGAGTATCAGAAACTCCTGAGTTGGACTCTTGTAAATTAACTGCTGTATTTAGACCATCTAAAAGGGTTGAATTATGAGTGTATCGGGCGATGACTTTTTAAATTCAGCTACTGATTTTCTCAGTAATGAGCGAGAAATAAATTATCGCAATTTTATTTCTCGTGGATATTATGGAATGTACCATAAAATATCAGCAATACTAAAATACAATCCTAAGGTTTCAATATCTCACCATTCGGCTCTTATTGAATATTTAGGAACCCCGTCACAGCATAAAAATGAACCATTTGATTCTAATAAATTAAAATCATTATCATATATTCTTAAGCAAGAAAGACTAATGAGAAATAAAGCCGATTATGATATTAATAATACAGAGATAACTCTTTTGGATGTTGACCAGTCAAAAAGAACTCATGATCAGTTTCGTAGTCGGATAAATGAATTATTAAATCAGTAGCAATTAACTAATAACCCGCTTCGGCGGGTTTTTTATTAGCAGTTGTCTTTATTGTGAAGATGGCGCTTAATAACCAAAATAATTAACGCACTCTATTTTGTGCCGCCAATTCATTAATAGCAGCTTCAGCCAAAAAATTACTCCGATCTTTATAAAAAGAATTCGGTGCTTTAACTGCGTTATCTATTCTATCGATAAGAATATCGGGCAATGTGATATTAATTCTTTTTTGTTTACCAACAAATGATGACAAATCAACATCAATAATTACCCACGTATCGCAATGAGCATACTCATCGTTATTTTTATACGAAACATGATCGTTGTGAATATCTTTGACATCATAATCGCCTGATTCAATCATATCTTGAACAGTTAACAAAATAGCTTCTGTCGCCATTGCTGGAATATCGCTTTCTCTGTCTGCGGCAGAATAACAACTATATTTTTCATTACATAATGCAGGTACGACAATGCCGTAAGCTGTATTGCTATCGTTCGGTGTTTCAATGCCAAGAGTAAAAAACATAATACCTCCAAAAGTTGGCGGGCTATAAAAGCCCCGCCGATTTTTTGATTGATCTTACTGTGCCAATCGGTAAATCCGATTTTGGGTGAGGAACTGGAAACGTTTTATTAGTTATTGGTGAGTAAAACATATGATGACTACCTCTAACTCGTTTCAGAATACACCCTGCACTGGTAAGTTCTTTTATCAGGTCAGTTGATTTCATGTTTACCTCCTAACCTGAAAATAATTATACACACATATACACAAACAGCAAGTAAAAATACAAGTAAAAACACAAATAAATTAGTTTAATCATCTGGAGAAAACTATGGAAACATTTCACTGGAGACCTCAAAACAGCTCCACGATTTCAGTATCACCGAAAGTAAAGGTAATTAAGTTTGGTGATGGCTATGAGCAACGCATTCGGGACGGTATTAACAACGACTTGCGCTCATACAACGTAACATTTGTTGGGTTATCAGAATATATCGGCTTGATTGATGATTTTCTTAGCCGACACAATGCTGTTAAAGCTTTTTTATGGAGAGAGCCTAATACTCACAAAACAATCAAAGTTGTTTGTCGTTCTTGGACATCAACGCCCAACGGCGCAGCTAAAACAATTTCCGCAACATTTGAGGAGGTAGTCGCATGATCCCCAAAAAAATGCTACTCGACATTACAAAAATAGCTCAAGATGCGATTCTTGATTTGTATGAAGTCGATTTAACTAAAATCGCGGGTAACAAAACGATATTTCGCTTTCATAATGGATTAAATGAGCTAAGGCGTCCGATTACATGGCAAGGTAATATTTACGAGCCATATCCTATTAAAGTTGATGGTTTTCAAAAAAACGGGAAGGGAACTAGTAACCGTCCAACCATGAGCGTTAGTAATGCCATGGGCTTTATTACTGGCTTAATTGCTGATTTTGATGGTTTACTTGGCGCAGTTGTCACCCGTCACGAAGTACCAGTTAAATATCTGGATGCGGTGAATTTCGAGAACGGCAATCAATATGCCGATCCGTTTTGCGAAATCATTTCAAATTATGTGATTGAGCAGGTAAAACAACAAAATTCAATGGTAGTTACGTTTGAATTAGCGTTACCATGCGAATCAGATGGTGCCTTAATTCCTGCTCGTGTTATTGTCGCTAATACCTGTAGCTGGATATATCGTTCATCTGAATGTGGTTACACGGGTGGACCTGTAGCTGATGAATTTGATAAACCGACAAACGACATCACAAAAGATAAATGTAGTCGTTGTCTAAATGGCTGTAAACTTCGCTTTGGCCAACACGGTATTCTTCCCTTTGGTGGTTTTCCAACTGCCGCTAAACTCTCTTAATTAATTATGAAAACACAAATACTTAATCATGCAATTTCTTGCGGTGAGGCTGAGTGCTGCGGATTTGTTATTGATAATAAAACTTATCTGCCATGCAACAATATCTCACACACACCAACCGAAACATTCGAAATTTCGTCAGATGACTGGATTAGAGCCGAACAACAGGGCGAAATAACTGCAATTGTTCACTCTCACCCCGACGGTTTACCGATACTCAGCCAAGCAGACCAAGCTTACCAACAACAAACTGGGGTGGATTGGTGGCTAGTTTGTGATAACAAAATTCACAAATTCAGGAATATCAAACCGTTACTGGGTCGTGAATTTAATCACGGTGAGACTGATTGCTTAACACTGGTGCGTGACGCATACATGTTAGCAGGTATCGATTTACCGAATTACGAAAGGCAAGATGATTGGTGGCACAACGGGCAAAATCTCTATTTAGATTTGTTACCTAAAAATGAGTTTGAACAAGTTGAAGACGTTCAAGAAGGCGACATTGTTTTAGTTTGTCTTGGCTCTACAACCCCCAACCATGCAGCTGTCTATATCGGCAATCAATTTATCTTACATCACTGCCCAAACCGCTTATCGAAAAGAGATTTATACGACGGGTTTTGGCTTAAATACACACATTCAATTTGGAGGCATAAACAATGGCAATTGTCAGGCTTTACGGCAGTCTTAAACAATATGGCGATAAGTTCAATATGAGCGTTGATACAGCAGCAGAAGCATTGAATGGCTTGTATTGTCAAATTAAAGGCTTGAAAAAGCGGATTATGGACGGCTATTTTCGGGTAAGGATTAACGGTGTAGATATGAACGAGGACAATTTACAGTTTGGTCTACACAGCCGAATCCCACAAAATGCCGTTATTCATATTGTACCCAAAACAGAGGGCGCAAAAGGTGGAGCATTCAGCTTTATCGCTGGTGCGGTGATGTTTGTTGTCGGTGCTATTTTTTACTGGACGCCAATGGGGTATCCGTTAATGGCTGCAGGCTTGGGTTTAATGATTGGCGGTGTGGCCATGATGTTAACCAAATTACCCAAAACCGACAAATCAGCAGACGGCGGCACTAATAAAAACACCTATTTTTCTAATCTGGACAACACGATAGCACAAGGTGCGCCTGTACCGCTTTGCTACGGATTAACAAAAATCGGCTCTAAAGTGCTTTCACAAGGGCTTGAAACATTAGACGACGCAACGAATACAGATAAAAAACCAACAACGCCAATCCCGTGGGCGGAAATCATAAAGGGGAAGAAAAATGGGTAAAGGTTCAGGAAAAGCAAAAACGCCAAAGGAAGCGCAGGATAACCTCAAGTCACACCAACAGCTTAGTATTATTGATTTACTATGCGAAGGGCAAATTGAGGGTCCAGCAAACGGTCTACAAAGCATATTTTTAAATGATACGCCAATCCAAGCCCCCGACGGTTCATACAATTTTAACGGCGTCAATGTTGAATGGACGGCAGGCATTCAAGCGCAATCACCGCTTGAGGGATTTCCTGCAACCGAAAACGAAGTGCCTGTTAATTTGGAGGTTAAAGCAACAACGCCGATTGTGCGCACTATTACTGACCCAAACATTGACAGAGTGCGGATTACGGTCGGGGTGCAGTCGTTAAGCTCAACGGACAACAAGGGTAATATCAACCGAACCTCAGTATCAATGGAAATTCAAATCGGTGTGGGCAGTATATGGAAAACGGTAAAAAAGGTAGATTTAATCGATAAAAAAACACGCTCACAGTATCTAACTTCTGTTATTTTAGATGATTTACCTCCGAAACCGTTTAACATTCGTGTAGTTCGCAGAACGCCAGACAGCACATCATCATTATTAGTCAATAATACGCTATGGAGTTCGTACACTGAAATTTACGATACTAAATTTTCATACCCGAATACCGCAGTTGTTGGCTTGAAGTTTGATTCATCGCAGTTTAGTGGTGTGCCTCGCCGTAATTATCTTATTAAAGGGATGATAGTTAAAGTGCCTGATAACTACAACCCAAACACACGGGAGTATAAAGGCTTTTGGTCAGGAAATTTCAAGCTTGCTTGGACCAATAATCCTGCGTGGATATTTTACGATATTTTGACTAATGCACGTTACGGTATGGGTAATCGTATTGGTCAATTTGGTGTTGATAAATTTGCTTTATACACTATCGCTCAATATTGCGACCAGTTAGTCGATGACGGTTTCGGCGGCAAAGAACCAAGATTTACATGCAACTGTTACATTACCGAGCAACGCCAAGCGTATGATGTTATTCATGATTTATGCTCGATATTCCGAGCTATGCCGATTTGGGATGGGACACAATACACGGCAGTAATGGACAGACCGAGCGACCCAGTTGCTATTTATTCAAATGCAAACGTGGTAGAGGGGCAGTTCAACTACACATCAGCAGCGCAAAAATCACGGCATACGGCTGTGCATGTGCGTTATATTGACCCTAATAACAATTGGGAAACAACAACTGAATATGTTGCTGATGATGAGCTAATCAAACGATTTGGGCTGAATGTTGCGCAAATTGATGCGTTCGGTTGTACGTCGAGAGGACAGGCGCATAGAGTTGGTAAATGGCTAATTCAAACTGAAAAATTGGAAACACAAACCGTTACATTCAGCGTGGGCAGGGAAGGCATTCGTCATTTACCCGGCGATATTATCGGTATTGCTGATAACGATTTTGCAGGTACAACTATTGGCGGACGAATTTTAGAAACTAATGGTAGCACAATTACGTTAGACCGTGATATTGACATTAAGAACATGAAAAGTGCGTATTTAAGTGTGACTGATACAAATATGCAGCTACAAAAAGTCAAAATTCAAGCGCAAGTGAAACCAAATCAAATTGTTTTGGAGAATAGTGTTAGTGTTGATGAGTATTCCGTTTGGGGTCTATATGACAATAAAATCAAACCAAGGCTATTTAAGGCTATAACAATCGCTGAAAATAGTGACGGTACTTATTCAATCACTGCGTTGCAACATGAACCAAAGAAAGAAGAAATTGTTGATAACGGCGCTAAATTCGAAGCGGAAAGCGGTACTATTTTTGGCTGGTCAATTCCGCCCGTTGAACAACTGCAAGCCGAGATTATCCCCGAATCTGATTTATATCAAGCTCGCTTATCATGGTCTACACCGAGAACAATTCAAAACTTGAAATTTGAGGTAAAAATCTATCGTGATGATAAATTGATTAGCAGAGAAACGGTTAATGATACTGAGTATTATCTATCGGACCTACAACAAGGTAAATTCAATGCGACCGTGCGAGGAGTAGCAGAAGACGGACGATTGGGCGATGAAACCACGATTGCGTTTTCTATTCTGCCACCGTCTAAACCATCAGGCTTGGTACTCACGCCAAGTAGTTTTAATGTAGCTATACGCCCTGTTATGACGTCTGTATCCAGTCTAGGCACACAATTTGAATTCTACAAAGGCACGACCAAAGCCGAAGTTGAAGCGAAGCGTAATTATCTTGGTCGAGCGATGACGTTAACTGATGTTGATTGCCAGCCAGATACTGAATACTGGTACGGCGTGAATGCGGTTAACGTAGTTGGTCGCTCAGAGATGTTCATTGCTAACACTCGGACATTAATTGCAGAAAATGGCGCAGGAGGGTTATTTAGAATTCAAACTCACGACGGTAAATTCCCGACTAACAATGATGATGCTACTCAAATGTTTTATCGTGAATTTGGGTTTTATCCTGCTCGCGATACCACATTAATTATCTACTCATTAGACGGTGCAGGTAAAGTAGCACATTCAGAAGCAAGAATGTATAACGGTGCTTATTGGGTTGAACCTGCTATGTTTTTGGACGGTGATTTAATCGCTACTGGCACAATGCGAGGTGATAGATTAATTGCTGGCACTGAAATCAAAGCACCGTTAATTATGGGTGGCAGGATGGTTGCCGGTAATGTTATCAGCGCAGGTAATCCCCCAGCATTTGAACTATGGGAGGATGGTACGCTAAATGCTAGACGAGCTAATATCTCAGGCAATATTTATGCGAATTCTGGGCAATTAAATAATGTTGTGATTAATGAAAATTGCCGGATTGACGGTAAGTTGACAGCAATGCAAATTGTCGGTGATATTGTAAAAATGCACACGTGTAAAAAAAATGGCTCTGTCACTATAGCGCCTGAGCCATTCGAACGAGAATTAGTTATACTGCCGGTAACATTGGTTGCAATCAGACACGGAGGCGGTGGTGGTGGTGATGGGATAAAACCAGATTATTGGGATTTTGGCAGACTGGATATTACTATTAGAAATATTTCGCACCCATTCCCCGCGAGGTACAGATTAGAAACGACGGCTCTTAACCCAGTTGTCAGCGAGATGTTTTTAAGATCAATACCCGCCCACGAAACTCTTGTTGTTAGCACGCAAACGCCAGATAAATATAAAGTATCTGGCATACCGAATTCCATCACAATAATGACATTGAAAAAATAACAACCGCTCATGTAGCGGTTTTTTATCATCTGGAGAAAATTATGGCAAAAATTTCAGGGGTATTAACAGACGGCGCAGGTAATATTATTAATAACTGCACAATCGAGTTATACGCAAAAAAAACAACAAGCAAAGTACTAACACAAACACAAGTATTTCAAGTGGCAAGCAACGGTAGTTACATGATGAACGTTTTGCCATGTGACTATGAAGTAAAACTAATTATAAACGGATTTCCACCAAAAAAACTCGGTACTATTCAGGTATTTTCAGATTCAAAAGACGGTACATTAAATGATTTTTTACTGAATCCCGCTGAAAGTGAAATTACGCCAGAAGTGTTGCAACAAGTTGTTAACGCTCGCAATGCAGCAAAAAAATCAGCAGATGACGCAAAAAAATGGGCATCAACAATTGATACATCTAAACTTGTAAAAAAATCAGGCGACGAAATAACTGGGCAATTGAGATTTTCACCGACATCGTACGGAATAAAATTTTTGCATGAAAACGGAAATGAGCTTGTTTTACGCCCTTCGGGTGATAGTTTTATATACGCATACTACAATTCTGAATCAAACACGTGGACAAACAAACTGCGATACGTAAGCAACGGTAATACTTGGCGTTTTGAAAATGTTGACGATGTTGCAATTAATGGCAAATCAGCATTGAAAACAGGCGATTACGGTCTCGGTTCAAATGTTGGTGTGCGTGTTTCAGATTTAAATGAAAAATTACCAACTGCGTTTTATTACACAACAACAGATGACATAGCTGATTTGCCGTTTAATGGAGGCAGATCATCTGCGTCGTTGTTGCCGCTACCGACTAGTTCAGCAACTTGGGGTATTGAAATGCTCTCAGTTGTAAACAGTAAAACCCCTAAAATTTTCTATCGATGTTCTACATCAAGAGGCAAAGAAAACTGGTATGAAGCAATTACAACAGCAAACTCAACTGTAGACAGTAATGGTTTTCTGAAAAAAGCATCTCCAATATTAAGACTATTTGCAAATGATAACATTGAAGAAGTTGGCGGTTTTAAAAAATCAGGTTGTGCTTTAGTTAACGATTTGGCTGACGGCGTGACAGCTACACGTATTGATGTCGGGCATTATGAAATTCACGGCAGCTCAGGCTTTGCAAAAGAGGGCTGGTACATCACTTTACCCGAAGATGCAAACGGCAATAAAAAATTCTTTGCTGAATACTCAGTTGATGAAAACAATATCATCACAGTTAAAACGTATACTAAAAAATTTGACTTTGAAAGCTGTCAAATTGTTGCAGGAAAACCGATTGACATAACCGATGGTAGATGGATTGATGTTCGATTAGAAATGCCCGTTGTTGATGTGATTGAAAATGAAAAGCCGATACCGAGCACTTTAAACCCAATTGTTATTCGTGAGGTATCAGATGATATTTGATGAATTTGACGAAATTCATTGCGCTTTTTTAAAAGGTGGTGAAAAAATCCGCCTTTTAAAACCGATAATTGCACGCCCGATAATTAACGGAGAACAAGTTGAAATCATTGTAAAAAAAGGATTTGTTAGCGATGGTGATTCAACAAAGTATGCTAAATTCATATTTCCGAAATTCAATAAAGCGTTAAAAGCGGCAATATTGCACGATTACATGTACGGGAAAGCACTATTTACTCGAAAAATTGCAGATGATATTTATCTGCAAGCTAACACTGAACTGAATGTTAGTTTTTGGCGAAGATATGTAAAATATTTCGCTGTTAGATTGTTCGGTTCGGGTAACTATCGATAACAAAACACACTATCAATCTTCAACTTACAATACTCAACAGCGTCATGTAGCATCACAAAATCGGCGATATCGTATAGCGTTTTTGCTGTTTGATAGAACACGTAATTGTGATCTTCTTCGTTGTTGATAATGTAGCATTCGCCCGTAATTTCATTTTCGAAGTCTTCGGGCGTCATGCGTATGTAAATTGGTAGTGTGTAGTTTATTGTTATCATGATTAGCGAAGTTAGAATTTTTTGGGTATTTTATATTGATTGTTTTGATTAATATAATTGCGTATAATTAATGCGTCTAAGTTCCAATCTAAGCCCTCTATTATTTCACGATATAGAGGGTTTTGCTTTATAAAAACAACAAAAAAATCAACGGTATTTCATACGGTATTTTTATTTTTTATTAAAATAAAATAAAATTAATCAATATGTTATTTCGTTTTAATGATTCCTGCTGGGGTCGAAATTATACAGTTCAATAAAATTCAAAACCTATTTAACTTCTTGCAATTCACTAGTACTACACTTAAGCGTGATGTGTAATCGATCGAATTGATCCATCGAATCAATTTCCCAGCAACTTTTCATGGTTGTAGCGATTTTTTTTATTAGATTTACTTCACCATAATTGTAATCACAACTGACCCAACTACCTCCTTGGTCGTAAGTGGTGTTTACGCTCCAGGTTGTTTGATGTTCTTTGCCATCAATGATACCAGCATCTGGTTTTTGCTGGATTTTTTTAGCGGGGTTGTCAGAATAGACGCCAAAGCCATCAAGCAATAATAACGCATCTTTCTTTTCAGAAACCATCCAATCGTCAGGTAGATTATCTATATCTAAATGAGCAGATTTAATTGTTATTGAGCTTGGGCAAATTATTTCGTTGGCTTGAGCAGAGGGTAAAGCACTAATCGAAGCTAAAAAGAAAATACTAAGGTTGATTATTTTATATTTCATGGATAGATCCAGATAAAGTGTTGATTGTGCAATTATGCCAATGTTATCAATTACGTCAAGTGTAAAAAAGAAGATATTACTCAGTTTTTTAAAGATATTTAGTATGTTATGGTAGATTTATAGGTGGCTCGTTTTTTAAACTAATAGTGATAAAAATCAGACAGAAAACTTATTGATTTTGTTGATTTCTTTGTTTGGCTATTTTTAGTAAATTAAGGGTTTATATAGCGAATATACCATCAATCCCTTAAGCTTAAGTGATTATTGGCATGATACTGGTTTACACTTGTTAACAATTAAACTTAGCTTGCCTAGTAATCAATTTTTGTCCGTATGAATCGATAATCACCAACAAATATAACCAACCTTCACTTATTTTAATATAAGCGATATCAGTTATTTATATTGCATTAGGCTTATAAGGTTAAATTGTCAATCTAACGTATTGGGAACGATATTATTATGGATGCTGGTATTTATGTCATGGTTGACTTCGTAATCTAAATTGTTGCAAAACATGGCTAATATGAAACTTGATAGTCTATATCTCTGGCATCATGAGGCGACTCTGCTTACTCAAACTAGCCTTATGGTGCCAATACTGCTTTTTGATATACTAGAATTTTACTGATTTAATGCGGTATTTTAGCCAGACATAATAACCTGATGTACTGACGCCAAGTAATTGACACACCTTGGTTATGAAATAGGTTATTAAATGATTTTTCATTTAGGTGAGCTTCAGCGACTTGGATTTTGGTTTTAGGGTGTTTCCAAAAAACAGGAAACTTATGTTGTTGTGACATATTTGTGCTGTAAATAATGTAAAGTAAACTAAAAAATAGTGAATAAGTATACAGTAATCGAATTAGCTAACATCTTCTTTTATTAATTTATAATAAATTAAAATAATACGTGTCACTCTTAACCAATTGGTCGTTGGTCTAAGTTCAGCAAGGACCATAATTCTAAATCAATATATCAATTAACATCTAAAATTTGTTTCCAAATTAGTAAATTTGTCAAAATAACAATAAAAAATTTATATTAAATAATAATTGAAATTAAACAGATCATAATGCATTATTCTTCAGCTTATTAAATTTAAGATAAAATTATTATTAGCATTAGTTCTGCTTAGGTTGATATAGGTTTATTTAATTAGAAGATGGTGTAGGGAATGATTGAAACAATTAAAGATTATGTAAAAGATAGGAAATTGATTAAAGAGTTATTAATTAGTTATGGGGTATTTTTGTTATTTTACATATTTTGTATGCGAGCTGATAATTGTGAACAAGCTGGTAGTGCTGGTATGGTGATGATATTGGCATCAATTTGCTATTTATTTTTTTTTATTACCATGTTTATTAAATCAGCGAAAATGATCCTATTTGGTCCTAAAGATAATAAATCAACTTCATTTAAATCGTTAATTATTAAATTTTTATTATTTGTATTTGCCATTATATCGATTCTAGGACTGGGTACATTTTTATTCCGTATCAATTATTTAACTAAGGAAGATTTTGATAATGCTGTCTATTTATTTATTGATACAGATTATTTTCTAACTGATTTCTTTGTTTTTGTTATTATGTGGAGTTATATATTTGTATTCCCTTTCGTCATTTATTTTTTTATTCTTCTTATTTTAAAAGTGATGAAATTTTTTACTACATTCATAACACAAAAAATTAATAATAAGTCCATAAATCACTAGTGGTAATTGGTTGCGATTATTCACTTTATTTAGCTAATTGTAGGAATAATCGCATTATTACATTAAGTTAAAGAAAATAAAGTAGGTGCTTCTTTCAATTGAAAGGCATAAAATTTTGTATAATATAATTTTGCTAAAAACATAACATATGTGATAACTAGTTTGACTAGTCATTACTGTTTGTCTATATAAATCGATAATTATGGGCAAATATAACCATCTTTATCTGTTTTAATATAAGTTGTATCAGTTACCCATGTATTATTGAGTATTTTATGTCCTTTGCATTATGATGCAGACTCAATGTCTTTAAGTTTTTTGTTAATTTATCCTGCCTAGGTGTTAGTAAGTTTGCTGATAGAGAGACGAGCATCAGATAACGAATAATTTGCTGTTTGTTGTTTGAATTTGACACTCAAATTTTTGACTTTAGTATTTTCTCTTATGATTTTTATTTATATTTTGAAGGCAACTTCTGTCCAATTTGGGACGAGGAGAATATTATGGATAAATGATTAAAGTGGAAGAAAGCATAAAAATTTACTAACTCAAACGTTATCACCAATATTAATAATTCCACAAAAAGCTAAATGGCCATAAATATAACTTTATATTTTTATTGAAAATTTATTCCTATCTAAGGCTGAATTGTTTTCATCTTTACATTTCTTTACAAAAAATTCGCTAAAAAACTAGCCAACTATTTTTTTAATGGTTATACTTTTATCACTATAGGAAAACATGCTTATTAAATAAGCGAATAATTATAAAAATCTAAATAAAACAAATAATTACTTGACAGGTGAAATAAAATGCATTATTATTTTAGGCACAAGGCACAAGGCACAAGCACTGGCAAACCTACGCCTTAAATTTATCAAATAATTCTATCCGACGAGTTTTTGCTCGAAACTCATTTATATTTTCCAAATTATTTCTCAACTCATCATCGAAGTTGTCCCGAAAAATCTTGTTGGTGTTGGGGCTGTTATTATTGCCCTATTCATGGAGTTTAGATGCATTAGCTAGCACAAGTGGTCGAGCGAATAATTATCGTAGTGATGCCACAATATTACCAGAGGAACCATTACCAGATGAACCTTTTGTACCTGCTATTAGTTATGTAAGGCCAAATAAGGATTGGGGTACAGATCAATATGCAGGTCCTATTGACGCATGGAATACAAAAGAGGGATTTCCCATTCAATCAGATCCAAAATCTAATTTTCCAACCACAGGGGCTGATGGATTATTTTTTGATTTAGCGATAAAGGGAGTTGATCCAGATCAATTGACATGGACACCAGTCACGCATGATGGAATAACCGTCACCGTAAAAAGGACAATGACAAACGATAGATGGACTAAAGAAATGGTAACACGTGTTACTCTAAAGGGGCCAGAGGCTAGATTTCAATGGTATAATCCTTATCCAAGTCGAATTACTGTACCAAGGTTACCGTGGGAATTCGTATTAGTGGGGAGAGATAGAAGCGGTAATGAGATAGTAAGATATGCATTTGTATTACAAAAGTGGTTTGTTCACAGAGGAGATCAAGGAGCGTATTCTTTTCAGCAAGCTGATTGGTGTAGGGGGTTAGGATATCGTATACCACAGGTAAAGGATCTGACTAATGCTGTGTGTTTTGGTTTGAATACAGATAGGCGATGTAATGGAGCTGTCGGTGCTACGCCATCATCAACAGGTAATCATTATCAGCGCCGAATAGGGGCAGGATTTCTTACGGAATGGGGGCTGTTGGCCGGTTACCCTGGTACAAACTTCAACCGCTTCGGAGAGTACTGGACAGGTGATGATTCATTCGTTGTAAATGGAAATGGTAGCGTGATGGGTCTTTTTCCAAGTTTCTCCTCGTATGTGATTTGTACAACTCCTTAGCATTTAATTCTTAATCCTAGATTGATAGGTTAACTAAAGATAACGAATTAAAGATAACGAATTAAAGTAAGCGCTTTCTGTGTAAGCAGGTGGCGCACGAACCGACAAAGAGGAGTCTTACAAAGGTAAATCCAGTAAAACCCACTTTTTCCAGCAAAAAAACGTCAGGGATTAGGTTGGTTTTATTATTTTTATTTTAATTGTTTTAAAAAAATAACGCCTCCATAATTTGCTCTAAAAATCCCCATTAAGTAGCTTGGTTATAAGATACCAGTAGGAACAAGCAAAATTGTACGTTAAAATAGCTCGCATTATTACAATAAATTACCAAGGAAATCGCATGACGACTGAAATGACAACACTCGACAAAATCAAAAAACAAATTGCCGATAACCCGATTATTTTATATATGAAAGGTTCGCCAAAATTGCCAAGCTGTGGCTTTTCGGCTCAGGCGGTGCAGGTTTTGTCGCAATGTGGTGAAGCGTTTGCTTACGTTGATATTTTACAAAACCCTGATATTCGTGCCGAATTACCTAAATTCGCTAATTGGCCAACGTTTCCACAATTATGGGTGGAAGGCGAATTAGTAGGTGGCTGTGATATTATGTTAGAGATGTTTCAAACAGGCGAACTGCAAACGCTTATTAAGCAAACTGCGGAAAAGTATAAATCCTAATTTAATGCAGTATGGTAAATTAAGCGCGCAAAATAGGCGCGCTTTTTTATTTTTGTAAATTAATACTGTTTACTCTTGAAATTGTTACTGTTCATATTGTTGTTTATTATCTAAATCTTTTTCGATTTTTGTATCTACATCGGAATCTGTAACTGCCAAAGGCCATCCTCCAAGTGATTTAAGTCGATTAACAATTTTACAAAAAAGTATTGCCGTTTTTTGTGTATCATATAGCGCACTGTGAGCTTGCTTATGATCGAATGTGATTTGCGCTGCTTGACAGGCTTTGGCGAGCACTGTTTGACCAAAAACCAAACCACTGAGTGACGCAGTGTCAAAGGTAGCAAATGGGTGGAATGGGTTGCGTTTTATGCCTGTGCGTTCAGCAGCCGCCATTAAAAAACTATGATCAAAGTGTGCGTTATGAGCAACAATCACTGCTCGAGTACATTCACTAGCTTTTATGCCAGATCTAACCATTTTAAAAATTTCGTCTAAGGCGAGCTTTTCGTCAACACCGCCACGAAGTGGATTATCAGGATCAATGCCATTAAAAGCAAGGGCTGCAGGCTCTAAAATTGCACCACTAAATGGATTGACATTAAATTGTAAGGATTGATCTGGCTCTAGCCAACCATCTGGGGTCATTTTTAAGGTGATAGCGGCGATTTCTAAAATAGCGTTGAGTTTTGGATCGAATCCAGATGTTTCAATATCAATTACAACAGGATAAAACCCACGAAAGCGTTCACATAATTTGGCGTTTGGCACGTTAATTTTTCTTATCTATCAAAAAAGGTGTTATTATGCCATCTTTTAACCAGTTCGCCTAGCATTGGCTACAAGAGTTTGTATTCAATTTGTTAATTTTTGTAAAAAGCCAATACAGTAGTTTTATTCAAATTACATTAAACCAATGAGTAGGTGCGATTATTGGTTAAAGTGATTATAATCATCAATTATCATTAAATAATATTAAAATTGAGCGAATAATGCACAACTTTGAATTAGAACAGATTATTAATAACGAACTACAAATTAGCCGTTATCGTGACTATGCACCAAATGGATTGCAAGTGCAGGGGCGCAAGCAAGTGAATAAAATTGTCACAGGCGTGACCGCTTGCCAGTTATTGTTAGATAAGGCGGTTGAATTAAAAGCTGACGCAGTTCTGGTTCATCATGGTTATTTTTGGAAGAGTGAACCACAAACCATTACAGGTATTAAATATCAAAGGATTAAAACACTGTTAACTAACGATATTAATTTATATGGTTATCACTTGCCATTAGATGGTCATGCTGTTTTGGGCAACAATATTGAACTGGCTAACTTATTGGGTATTTCAGTCGATAAACGCAATGACATTACCGATCTGCTTTTTACTGGTACATTAAACAAGCCACTTACTGCTTTACAATTTAAACAACAACTTGAGCAAGTATTACACAATAACCAACAACGTGTACTATTTTGTGGAGATAATGCTCCACAAGTTATTAATCGTATTGCATGGTGTGGTGGTGGAGGGCAAGATTATATTGAACAAGCAGCATTAATGGGAGTGGATGCTTTTTTTACTGGCGAAGTGTCTGAACGCACTATCCATATTGCACGTGAATATGGTATTAATTTTTATGCCGCTGGACACCATGCTACCGAACGTTACGGTATTAAAAAATTGGGTGAATGGTTAGCGAGCTGTTACGGTGTTGAGGTTATTTTTGTCGATATTGATAATCCTGTATAACAAAAGTTGAATTTAGTCTAGAAATATCGCATACTTATCCGCAGATTTTTATTCTTTACGTTGTGTTATAAACCAATTATATGAGAGGTCATTTTATGTTTACAGGAAGTCTGGTCGCACTTGTTACTCCCATGGATACAAAAGGAAACGTTGACCACGTAAGCTTAAAAAAATTGGTCGAATATCATATTGCAAATGGAACATCGGGTATTGTTTCGGTTGGTACAACAGGCGAATCAGCAACACTTGATCACCATGAGCATATTGATGTAATTAAAAGAACAATTGACTATGCTGATGGGCGCATTGCCATTATTGCTGGCACAGGCGCAAACGCAACGAAGGAGGCTATAGAATTAACCAGTAAGGTCGAAAATATTGGCGTCGTAGGCTGTTTAACGGTTGCACCTTATTATAATAAACCGACACAAGAAGGTATGTATCAGCACTTTAAAGCTATTGCCGAAAGTACGGAGTTGCCACAGATTTTATATAATGTACCAGGCCGTACGAGTAGTGATATCAAGCCTGAAACTGTTGGACGGTTAGCTAAAATCAAAAATATTGTTGCATTAAAAGATGCAACAGGCGATCTTTCGAGAGTTTATCCTACTCGAAAATTGGTTGGGCCTGATTTTAAATTATTGAGTGGTGATGATTCAACCTTTTTAGATTTTATGATTTTAGGTGGCGATGGCGTTATTTCTGTTACAGCTAATGTTGCAGCTAAGGCGGTTGCTACAGTTTGTCAGCTTGCGGCTAATAATCAAATTAAAGAAGCCCGCAATTTAAACGATACTTTAATGGCTTTACATCACAATTTGTTCATTGAACCCAATCCAACACCAGCTAAGTGGGCTTGTGCAAGATTAGGTTTAATGCAAAATGCAACAATTAGATTACCAATGGTCTCATTGAGCACATCGTCAATTCCTGCGGTTGAACAAGCGTTAAAAGACGCGAATTTATTGTAATATAACCTTTAATTTTAAAAGCAGATATTTATGTTAAATAGCACATTAAACAGAACATTAAACTTAACCTTATTTAAAGGTAACGTCATTAAAAAAACAGCTGTTTTAACCGTTGTGACTTCTTTATTTCTTGTTGGCTGTGGTAGTGATCAAAATTATAAGCGTGAAGTTGAAGGTAATGAAGATTACCTTAAATCACCTACGTTAAAACCGTTAATTATTCCTGAAGGTGTTTCGGTGCCTGCGGAAAGTGGCGATTTTTATGTTGTTAAAACTGAGGTTAAAGGCGAATTAGGTAAAAAGCTTGATATTAGACCGCCAATTTTACCGATCCCAACTATTCAAGATGCATTTGCGATTTATAATAACGGTTCGGTCACTTTTAATGTGCCATTAAGCAATAATGTCTGGGATCGTATTCCTAACAGCCTAAATAAGAAAAATATCTTTATCGCTAGCCGTGATAATAACAGCATTAAAACCAATAAAGCCTTTATGGTGCGTGCAGACGAAAATCGAGCCGTTGAAGCCACTTATTCAATGACACGAAACTTGGTAGGCGATACTGAAACAATCACCATTTCAATCACCTCATTAACCCGTGGTACTGAAGATTTAATTTCGCAACCAATTGAAGTGCAACGCTATGTTGTAAGTTTATTTAATGACATAATGGATGATGTTGCACCTGATTCAGTTCGGACTGTACCACGAAAAGCACAAGATAAAGAGGCTGAAAAAGAAAATGCCGAAGGCAAAAAACCAGCAACAGCAGTAAGCGGTGCAAATCAAGAGTAAGTTTGGAATTTAAGGAGCGAATAGCTCCTTAATTATTTATTGGCAATTGATATAAGGTTATAAACATGAAAAAGTTGGCTGAGCTTTATCGTGGTAAAGCTAAAACAGTATATACCACCGAAAACTCCGATTTATTAATTCTTGAGTTTCGTAATGATACATCGGCATTTGATGGCTTGCGTATTGAACAGTTAGATCGTAAAGGCATGGTTAATAATAAATTTAACTATTTTATTATGAGCAAATTGTGTGAAGCTGGCATTCCAACTCAAGTTGAAGCCTTATTATCTGACAATGAAGTGCTGGTTAAAAAGTTGCAAATGATACCTGTTGAGTGTGTAGTACGTAATCGAGCCGCGGGCTCTTTAGTTAAACGTTTAGGAGTTGAAGAAGGTAAAGTTTTAAATCCTCCTACGTTTGAATTATTCCTAAAAAACGATGCATTGCATGATCCAATGGTTAATGAATCACACTGCAAGGCTTTCGGTTGGGCTAGCGATGATCAACTTGCAAGAATGAAAGAACTTAGCTTTAAAATTAACACCATCTTGACTGATTTGTTTGATAAAGCAGGACTAATATTGGTTGATTACAAACTCGAATTTGGATTATTTAAAGGCGAAATCACTTTGGGTGATGAGTTTTCTCCTGATGGTTGTCGTTTGTGGGAAAAAGAGACAATGAAAAAAATGGACAAAGATCGCTTTCGCCAAGGTTTGGGTGGTGTGATTGAAGCCTATGAAGAAGTAGCAAAACGAATTGGTGTTCCTTTCTAATGTTTGCACAGTTTGATATCTCTTTTTTTCTACTTTTGGGGTTAGCGGCGCTGTGTTATTTAACACACAATAATACCGTGACATTTGCAGTGCTGTTATTGTTACTGTTTAAATTAACGCCGCTTGCCACTTATTTTCCATTTTTAAATCAATATGGCTTAACAATTGGTATTGTTATTTTAACTGCCGCAATGATGGTGCCTTTAGCTGATGGCTCGTTAAAAATAGGCGATATTGCTAAATCATTTAGCACTTGGCAATCTATATTAGCTATTTTTGTTGGAATTTTAGTATCGTGGCTAGGTACGCGAGGTATATCCCTCATTGGTGCACACCCTACAATTATTAATGGTTTAATTATTGGTACGCTAATTGGTGTGGCTTTTTTCAAAGGTATTCCTGTTGGTCCTCTGATTGCTGCAGGTATTTTGTCGTTGTTAATTGGAAAAAGTTAACCTTATGCACAAGTATCCCAACAGCACAAGAACGCTATGGGTGTTACAGGGTGAAGCCACACAGTTATTCGAGCAACTTAGCCAGGCTATTTGTCATTACTCAGGTGATTGGTTAACGGTTACATCTCACTTTGAACTTTCTAGTTATTTACCCAATACATTAATTTCTGATGTAATACCGCCCAATCAAACTAAACAGTTGTTGGGACGGCAGTATCGACATGCTATTTTTGATGCAACGGTAGGATTTAATCTTGATGCCTTTGCTATGCTTGTTGGCACGTTAGTTAAAGGTAGTATATTGGTTTTATTCTTGCCTAAGAATCTGTCTACTTGGCATGATCAAGATAGCTTACGCTGGAACGAAAGCCAAATGCCCATTAATGTGCCTAATTTCGTTGCACATTTAATACAGACTTTAACTGAATTTGGTTTATCAATTTATCCTAAAATTTCATCAAAACAGGTTATATCCTCTAAGATATCCTTGCCTGAAGTTATTATTGATGACGTTTGTGATTTAGCCGAGCAACAAGCAACTTTAAAACAATTATTAAATAGCACTAAGCCTATTAACGTATTAGTCGCTAAACGTGGACGCGGTAAATCGGCACTAGCTGGGTTATTTAGCCATTACCAACGTTGTATTGTGACAGCACCAAATAAATCAGCACTGACCACCTTTTTTGCTTTTGCTAAGCCCGATACCCCATTTTTTGCCCCAGATGAATTAATTGCTCAATCATGTATTACCGTTGCCGATTATTTAATTATTGATGAAGCTGCCATGATCCCACTTCCCATGCTGGAAAAATTGTTAAAACTAGCTAAAACAAATAACACTCGAGTATTATTAACAACGACTGCTGATGGGTATGAGGGCACAGGACAGGGCTTTTTGTTGAAATTGTTATCAGGTAAAGCATGCCAATGTTTTCAGCTAGTTACCCCCATTCGTTGGCAGGCTGGTGATATGTTAGAGCAATTTAGTGATCGGTTGTTACTTAATGGTTTATTAACCAAGGGCGATAATTTTGATGTAAGCTCATCATCAATCCAATATTCAAAAGTTCAACGTAATGATGCTGATATATTAAGATCGATATTTTATTTATTGAAAGTAGCTCATTACCAAACTACGTTAGTTGATTTAAGACGTCTGTTTGATGCGCAAAATTTGACAATTTGGCAAGCAACAGCTAACAATAACCAAATAGCTGCTGCACTCACTGTTGTTGAAGGTAACTTACCTGATAGTTTAATCACCGAAGTGTGGCAAGGTACGCGTCGACCAAAAGGTAATTTAGTAGCACAGTCGTTAGTCGCCCACGCAGGTGAGCCGCAGGCGGCTAAATTGCGCTCAGTTCGGATTAATCGTATTGCGGTTATTAGTGCCTATCGGCGACAAAATATAGCAAGGCAACTTGTGCAAGCTATCTTTGAAGATGCCAAAGCTCAGAATATTGACTTTTTATCGGTTAGCTTTGCTTATACCCCGTCTAATTACCAATTTTGGATTGCTTGTGGGTTTGTTTTGGTGCACGTCAGTAGTCATAAACAGGCAAATAGTGGTAGTTATTCAGTTATGGCGCTAAAGCCATTAACCGATTCAGGGCGAAATCTAACCATTAAATTAAAACAAAAATTACAGCGTAATGTTTATTGGATCAAAGATATTATTGATTTACCATTTACTGAGATGATTGAAAGTAAGAATATCTCTCCACTAACACAAGATTTAAACGCTTACGATTTTGATGAACTAAACGGATTTGCTCACTATCATCGACCGTTTGAAGCCACTTATGCCACACTGTGTCGATTAGTTCGCTATAATCAAAAGCATCAACAATCGCGAAAACCACAACCACAGCAACAACTAACATTGCCTGTGTTATCAGCACTGATAAAAAGCAAAAACAATCAATCTTTGCTCATTAGTTCATATCAACTTGCAGGAAAAAATGCATTAATGCAAACCATCAAGCAAGAGATCAAAACATGGTTAGCAATTCAAATTAGTAATTCATAGTTAGCGATTCATAGTTAGTAAATAATGGCAATAATGTGCTTTTTGACGAAAAAACCAATAATAAAGATAGCTGATTATCATTGCAGGTTACCAAGGGCTATGTTTACAATAGTTACCATGTTTAAGTTCAACTTAATTTTTACCCAACTAGTTTAAACTTAACTAGTTTCAACATAATTCGTTTTAATTAAAAAGGAATTGAATGTGACGCAAAATAAATTAGAAAACCAAGCACAACATCGCCATTCAAAAAAACAAACTCAAAATCCAAACAATCAACCCACAACAGGTATTGAGTATTTTTTTAAAGGTTGGTCATTGGCGTTTAGTCCAGGCATTAAGCGATTTGTTTTTTTACCATTAATTGCCAATGTTGTGATTATGTCAGCATTATTTTATTGGTTCTTTACGGCTATCTCGGGCATGGTTGATTGGGGAGTGTCGTATATGCCAAGTTGGTTGCATTGGCTTGGTTATATTATTGTTTTTATGGTTATTTTAGCTTTGGTTATTTTGTTTTGTTATTTCTTTAGTACGGTAACCAATATTATAGCGGCTCCGTTTAATGGTTTGTTAGCTGAACAAGTTGAAGCACAGTTAACGGGGATCCCCGCAGCAGATATGTCGTGGATAAGTCTTATTAAGGATCTTCCTCGTATTTTTAGCCGTGAATTACAAAAACTACTTAACTATTTATTATGGGCAATTCCGATACTGCTAACTTACTTTATTCCTGTTATTGGGCAATCAGTAACGCCAGTGGTTTGGTTTTTATTTACCGCTTGGCAAATTAATATCCAATATGCTGATTATGCCTTTGATAACCACAAAATTACTTTTCACCGTATGCGTGAATTACTCAAGCAAGATCGGGTAGATAATTTAACTTTTGGTATGATAGTCAGCTTTTTTACCATGGTGCCATTGCTTAATTTAATTGTTATGCCTATTGCGGTATGTGGCGCAACGGCAATGTGGGTTGATCGCTACCGTCATCAAGCCTTATTTGATAGTAGTAGCCAAGACTTTCGTTAAGTAGGGAGTTATTTTTTCTTCGTCGAATTTGTTGATGGCCAATCGTCGTCATCATCTTGATAAGGGATAGGTTTTATCCCTTTCTTTTTTTCAAGATACGCTTTATAACTTAGTCGATTCAGCGCCTTAATAGTATTAATAAAAATCCCAATTAAAATCACCACAATTATCCACCAGTAATCTTTAAGCCATTCCATCGTACTTCCTCTTAGATAAAAATCGCTATCTCCAAGTTATAATAGCTAGGCACAATAACAATTGTGCCGCAATTATGCCAACAGTAATTTTTCTAATATGCGGTTATAAATTGCAGTTAAGGTAATTATATCTTTGCAGTTGGCGTTTTCGTTGATTTTGTGAATAGTCTTATTTAATACACCTAGTTCGATCACTTGACAGCCCATTTTAGCAATAAAGCGTCCATCCGACGTACCGCCGCTGGTCGATAGCTTGGTATCAATGTTGGTAAATTCCTTAATAGCACTTGCAGCAGCATTAGTTAAATCGCCTTGTGGCGTCAAAAAAGGATGTCCTGATAATCGCCAAGATAACGTATAGTTCAAATTATGTTTTTGTAAAATTTGCTCAACGCGCGCTTTAATTATCGTATCGGTCAATTCACTACTATAGCGAAAGTTAAATTGCACACTTAGATCACCCGGCACAACGTTTTCGGCACCTGTACCACCATTAATATTGGCAATTTGCATAGTTGTTTGAGGAAAATACTGATTGCCTTCATCCCAAACAGTGCTAACTAGTTCATTTAATGCAGGAGCAAAGCGATGGACAGGGTTATCGGCAAGGTGAGGATAGGCCACATGACCTTGAATACCATGCACAACTAAATTAGCTGTTAGTGAACCACGGCGACCGTTTTTAATTTGATCGCCAAGTACAGCATCGCTTGACGGTTCGCCCACGATACAATAATCAACACGTTCTTGACGTTTCATTAGCAAATCGACAACCTTAACAGTGCCATCGGTTGCATCGGCTTCTTCGTCCGATGTAATTAAAAAAGCTACTCGCCCAGCGTGATTTGGATGTTGCTTAACAAAATCTTCAGCCGCACAAACCATGGCAGCAACGCCACTTTTCATGTCAGATGCACCACGTCCATAAAGCACGCCTTGTTCATCAATGGTTGGCGAAAATGGCGGATAAAGCCATTTGCTTTCATCACCTGCAGGTACGACATCGGTATGTCCTGCAAACATTAAGGTTTTGCTGTTAGCTTCGCCATGATAAGCCCATAAGTTTTTGGTCTTTCCAATATTAACTTCTTCAATAGTAAAACCGAGCGGTTTTAGCCGTTCAATAATCATTTTTTGACAATTTTTATCGTCAGGACTTATTGATTTTTCGGCGATGAGTGCTTGAGTCAGTGCAATAACAGGTTCAGTCATAGTGGTCTCGATTTTTATTCAGATTGCGAAATAAATTGTGAATAAAGTTCCTCTGAAAAGCCCAACAATGCACGCTTCCCATCGATAAGCAAAGGGCGTTTTAAAATAGATGGATTGGCTAACATAATCTTTTTAGCCGTTTGAGCATTATTGACCTCAGCACGAATAGATTCATCTAACTTACGCCAAGTAGTACCTCGTGTATTGAGCAAGCTTTGCCAATCAACTAATTGTAAAAAATCATCCAACAGCTCGTCTGAAAGCCCGTTGGTTTTATAATTATGAAATTGATAGCTTACATGATGATCATCAAGCCAAGTAAAAGCTTTTTTCATCGTGTTGCAGTTTTTGATACCGTAGATGATGTACATAGTAGGTGATCCAACATTGAAAATAATAATAAAGATTATAACAGTTATCGGCCTGATGCGGCAAACTAAAGGGATTTATTTGTTTTAATTCATATTAATACTCATAGCTAATGTTAGTTGTTAATGCCAAATAGTCGCTAGTGAAAGCTTGAAATTTTAAATATTTTGGATGGTGAGTTAAGAAATGAATTTTTGAACAGATAATTTCACTCATTTTAAAAAGATCAAACTATTGCTAACCCTTTTTTTTTAACAATAAATAAAATCAAATAAAAACAACACACTAAAAAAGCTCTAAAAAAAAGGGTTTTCAAAAGCAAAAATCCTATTTGTCTTTTGCGAAACAAGGTTTATATTATATCGGTTTCTAGTTTACCGCCGAGTAGGCGGTTTAGAAATGACGCGCTTGATTTTCCAGAAATAGAGCTAAGTTTACCGCCGAGTAGGCGGTTTAGAAATTATATTATTAAACAATCCTTGCTCTAAATACGTTTACCGCCGAGTAGGCGGTTTAGAAAGTGACTACTGGAATCTATAAAAATGACTACTAGTTTACCGCCGAGTAGGCGGTTTAGAAATGCTGGGGTCGTATTAACGAATAAGATTTAAAGTTTACCGCCGAGTAGGCGGTTTAGAAAGTGGTAAAAATGGACAGCGAGAACGAGCAACAGTTTACCGCCGAGTAGGCGGTTTAGAAATTGTCGCCAACCTTGAACCGTGTATGTAACTTGTTTACCGCCGAGTAGGCGGTTTAGAAAAGAAAAGCCATAATAAAATTAAAACACACTATGTTTACCGCCGAGTAGGCGGTTTAGAAAAAGTAACACAATTTCATTTGATGATTTACTGGGTTTACCGCCGAGTAGGCGGTTTAGAAAAAAATCGACTCTGTTATCGTATTACCCTGACGTGTTTACCGCCGAGTAGGCGGTTTAGAAATCTATTCTAGGGAAATTATATCCATTGGCTAAGTTTACCGCCGAGTAGGCGGTTTAGAAAAATAGTTGTACCCGCAAAATCGTTATCCGCAAGTTTACCGCCGAGTAGGCGGTTTAGAAAGTAAGCAAGCATCTGCCGAGCTAATTCTTTTTGTTTACAGCCGAGTAGGCGGTTTAGAAATTCGATTATTGATTTAATTTCCAAATCTTTTAGTTTACCGCCGAGTAGGCGGTTTAGAAAGAACCGAACAATCTAACAGCGAAATATTTTACAGTTTACCGCCGAGTAGGCGGTTTAGAAATTTCAGAGATACGTTTTTCTTCAAATTACGAAGTTTACCGCCGAGTAGGCGGTTTAGAAACAGCAGCGACACAAGAACCGCCAATGGATTTTGTTTACCGCCGAGTAGGCGGTTTAGAAAATAACGTCATCAGTGTACGAAATCAAGTTAATGTTTACCGCCGAGTAGGCAGTTTAGAAATTGTTTTATCACTACTTGCTTTAAATCGATTAGTTCACTGCCGTGTAGACGGTATTTTGTATAAAAAATAGAAATTTCTGTATAACTGGTTGATTTTAATAAAAATAAAAAATTAAATAAAATCAA
>NZ_JBIDFE010000022.1:0-40149 GCF_046635605.1 Gilliamella sp. BG3 | reverse complement strand
TTACCCATGTGAGAGTAGGGTGCCGCCAGACTTTTAAATATAGAGAGCCCAGCAGTCATGCTGGGCTTTTTGCTTTTTGGAATATTTATTAAATATCATTTTGATTATTGAAAATTAATTAATGCAGTAACAAATATTAATTAGTATAAAAAACAGTCAAAAAAAGAAGGTATTTGTCACTTTGTAATTATTTTCTATTTATTTCTTGCTGTATGTATGAAACAATTCAGCTATACAAGGAAAATTTTTTTGAGGTAGTCAGTGATCGATAATGATGGCTACCGTCCGAATGTAGGAATAGTTATTTGTAACAGGTATGGTCAAGTACTTTGGGCTCGTCGGTATGGGCAAAATTCTTGGCAATTTCCTCAGGGCGGAATAAAACAAAGCGAAACGCCTGAGCAGGCAATGTTTCGCGAATTAAACGAAGAAGTTGGTTTATCATCAAAAGATGTGAAGATTTTATCCGTTACTAATGGTTGGTTACGATATAAGTTACCCAAAAGGATGATCCGTTGGGAAAATCAGCCAGTTTGTATTGGGCAAAAACAAAAATGGTTTTTATTAGAATTAATATCTGATGTATCAGTCATTAATCTCAATACATCCTCAGCACCTGAATTTGATGATTGGAAATGGGTTAGTTATTGGTATCCCATTCGACAGGTGATTGCATTTAAACGAGATGTCTATAGAAAGGCAATGAAGGAATTTTCTTTATCTGTGTTTGCTATACAGTCTGAAATAGAGACATCAGTAACTAATATTTCTAAAAAGAAACGATTTAATTTCTTTGCTAATAAACGGAAAAACAAAAAGCGTAATAAAAAATGAATCAATATTTACAATTCCCTAATTTCGATCCAATAGCCTTTTCCATTGGTCCGGTATCACTTCATTGGTATGGTGCAATGTATTTATTTGGAGTGCTGGGTGCACTTTATTTGGCTAAGCGCCGTGCAAATAAGCCAAATAGTCAATGGACGTCACAGCAGGTTGAAAATTTATTATTTTGGGGGTTTTTAGGTCTTTTTATTGGAGGCCGTTTAGGCTATGTCTTCTTCTATAATTTAGAAGCTTTTATCAAAGATCCTATAATTTTATTTAAAGTCTGGGAAGGCGGTATGTCTTTTCATGGTGGTTTAATTGGTGCGATTTGCGTTATTGCCCTTTTTGCAAAGGGAACAAAGAAAACTTTTATGCAAGTCGGTGATTTTGTTGCCCCTCTTGTCCCGATTGGTTTGATGTTTGGGCGATTTGGTAATTTTATTAATGGAGAACTTTGGGGAAGAGTAACTGATTCATCTATTGGTATGTTATTTCCAACATCATCGCATGCTGATTTTATGTTTGTTCAGTCTCATCCTGAGTGGTTTTCACTTTATTCCCAATTAAATGGTATTTTACCGAGGCATCCTTCACAACTTTATGAAATGGTGTTTGAGGGAATAGTACTGTTTATTATTTTAAATATTTTTATTCGAAAACCAAGACCTACAGGCTCTGTATCTGGCCTATTTTTATTTTGCTATGGTTTATTTAGATTTGTTATAGAATTTTTTAGACAACCAGATGAGCAGTTAGGATTATTTTTAAATATTATCAGTATGGGACAAATATTATGTCTACCAATGATTATTGGTGGTATTTTTATTCTTTTATTTGCATGTAGATTTAATAATAAGGCAAAAACACAATGAAACAATATTTAGCGTTAATGCGAAAAATTTTAGATGAAGGTACACCTAAGTCAGACCGAACGGGAACTGGAACGCTATCTATTTTTGGGCATCAAATGCGATTTAATTTACAAGAAGGTTTTCCTCTTGTTACAACTAAAAAGTGTCATTTACGTTCAATTATTCATGAATTGCTTTGGTTTTTGAAGGGAGATACAAATGTTAAGTATCTTCAAGATAATAAGGTAACTATTTGGAATGAATGGGCTGATGAAAATGGTGATTTAGGTCCTGTTTATGGCAAACAATGGCGGGCATGGGGAGCGGCTGATGGTCGTCAAATAGATCAGATTTCACAGTTAATTGATCAAATTAAAAATGATCCTGACTCTAGACGTATGATTGTTTCTGCTTGGAATGTTGGAGAATTAGATCAAATGGCATTAGCACCGTGTCATGCCTTCTTCCAATTTTATGTTGCAAATGGCAAACTATCTTGTCAACTTTATCAACGTTCTTGTGATGTATTTTTAGGATTACCATTTAATATAGCCAGCTATTCTTTGTTGGTACACATGATTGCACAGCAATGCGAATTACAAGTAGGTGATTTTGTGTGGACTGGTGGTGATACACATCTTTATTCTAATCATATAGAACAAGCTCATTTGCAACTATGTCGTGAACCAAGAGTATTGCCAAAATTAGTTATTAAACGTAAACCTCCAACAATTTTTGATTATGAATTTGAGGATTTTGAAATTGTTGGTTATGAACCGTATCCAGCAATCAAAGCGCCTGTTGCTGTTTGATTTTCGTTAAAAAGTTTCAGGTAACTATGTGTTTCAGTATAAAAATAGATAATTTTAAGAATAGCTAATAGTTTTAACTGTGAGCTACTTAAATATAAACTGATAACAAATTTAGTCACAGAATAATGATATAAAGTCCTTAGACTTTGTTTATTTTATGCTCCCGAAAAATAAGATATAATAAGCAACTGTATTATTAATAATAATTTGATCTTAATATGAGTCAAAATCAAGAAATTCGCCCTATTTTTACTAAAAGTTTATTACATCCTCGTTATTGGTTAACGTGGCTTGGTATTGGTATTTTATATTTAATCGTTTTATTGCCATATCCAATCATTTATCAATTGGGAAAAGGGTTAGGATTGCTTTCGATGAAATTAATCGGCAAACGTAAAGAAACGGCTAGGCAAAATCTTAAACTCTGTTTTCCTGAAAAAACACAATCTGAACGTGATCAGATGTTGCGTGAGAATTTTATTTCAACAGGTTTAGCCATTTTTGAAACTGGTATGGCATGGTTTTGGTCTGATAAACGGCTTGCTAAAAAAGTTTCTATTGTAGACGATTTTCATATCACAAAAGTTCAACAATCAGGTCAAGGTGTTTTACTCATTGGTATTCATTTTCTAACATTAGAGTTAGGTGCACGTATCTTAGGAATGAACCATCCTGGAGTCGGAGTGTACCGTCCAAATGATAATCCTGTGATGGATTATGTTCAGCTTAAAGGAAGACTCAAATCAAATAAATATATGCTGGATCGGCATAATACTAAGGGAATGATCCGCGCACTAAAAAATGGTGAATTACTTTGGTATGCACCAGATCATGATTATGGTCCTAAAAATAGTGTATTTGCGCCTCTATTTTCAGTAAAAAAAGCTGCAACAACTGTAGGCACGCGTATATTAGTGAAATTAGCTCAGCCAGCTATTATACCATTTACTCCTAAGCGTGAGAAAGATGGTCGTTACACTGTTTATGTAACATCAGAGCTTGAAGATTATCCAATTGATGATGATGTACTTGCTGCTACTTTTATGAACAAAGCGATTGAACAAGAAATTCTAAAAGCACCTGAGCAATATATGTGGTTACATCGAAGATTTAAAACTCGTCCAAAAGGTGATGCACCTTTATATACTGATAATGTTCAATCTGATTAATATGAATATTTTTTATAGCTTCTGTTGAAAGAGCAAAAAATTATAATATGCAAAAACTAAACAAAATTATTCTTTATTGCCGTTGTGGATTTGAAAAAGAGTGTGCTAACGAAATTACAGATAAAGCTGCTCAGAAAGAAGTATATGGCTTTGCTAAAGTTAAAGAAAACAGTGGTTATGTTGTTTTTGAATGCTATCAAGATGATGATGCACAATTATTAATAAAAAATTTAGATTTTCGAACACTAATTTTTGCAAGGCAAATGTTTGTAGCAGGTGATCTATTAGTTGATTTACCTACAGATAACCGTATTTCTCCAATCATTGATGCATTATCTGGATGTATTGACAAAGCTGGAGATCTACGTGTTGAAGTTGCTGATACAAATGAAGGTAAAGCGCTTTCTGGCTTTTGTCGTAAATTTACCGTGCCCTTTCGTCAAGCATTAAGAAGTAAACGTATTTTATTAAAAATTGAGAATCCATCAAGACCCGTTGTCCACTTATTTTTTATCAGTAATACCAGTTGTTATGTTGGTTATTCACTAAGTCAAAATAATTCGCCTTTTTATATGGGAATTCCAAGATTAAAATTTCCCTCTGATGCGCCAAGCCGTTCTACATTAAAATTAGAAGAAGCCTTCCATATTTTTATTCCTTATGATGAGTGGGAGGAGCGATTAAAAGGTGGTTTAAACGCTGTTGATTTGGGTGCTTGTCCTGGAGGTTGGACTTATCAACTGGTTAAAAGAAGTATGATGGTTTATGCCATTGATAATGGACCTATGGATGAAAAATTGATGGAAACTGGACAAGTTAAACATTATCGGGAAGATGGCTTTAAATTTATACCTAAAAAGCATAATATTTATTGGTTGGTTTGTGATATGGTTGAGAAACCAGCTAAAGTAACAGAATTAATAGCCAAATGGTTAATTAATGGTTGGTGTAGAGAGGCTATTTTTAACCTCAAATTACCAATGAAAAAACGTTATGAAGAAGTAAAACAAAATCTATATTCGTTAAATAAAGAGTTAAATAATAAAAAAATCAACGTACAAATTCAAGCAAAACAGCTTTATCATGATCGAGAAGAAATTACGGTTCATGTACAACGAATTTGGGGATAACAAAATTATAAGAGAGTAGGTATGAACTTGAAACGTTACTTTTATGCTATATTAATAATACCATTATTTACATTTTTGGTATGTTGTACTTTAGGAAATTCAGAGAAATCTCTTAACTTTGATGATAACAAAAATTCTAGTTATTATCTTTCACAAGCAGATAATAGTTCTGGAATAGATAAAGTTAATTGGCAATTATTAGCTATTCGTGCACTAATAAAAGAAAATAAATTTTCACAAGCAACTACATTATTATCAAATTTACCACCCAAACTTAATGATGAGCAACAAAAAGAAAAGTTATTATCAGAGGGTCAAATCGCTGTAAAAAAAAGGAAATCATTTGATCTGAATCAATTCACTATTGAAAATTTGTCTAATTCACAACTGTATCGTTATTACATTATTAAATTGGGTTTAGATATAAATGGTAAAGATATTAATGCTCAAGCCCACGATTATCTTCAATTAGAAAAATATGTATCAGAAACAGAAAAAAGGCAATTATTAAATAATACATGGAATTTTTTCCGTAAATTAAAATCTGGTAAAATCCGCAAAATTTTAGTTGATGAAAATGAAACTATATTACAAGGTTGGGTTGATTTAGCTTATGCTTACCAAAATGCGAGTAAAGCATCCACTCCACAAGATGATGATACACCAGAAATTATTGCTACAAAATCCGAAAATCAAAAACAGCTATTAAAACAAGCTATTAACAATTGGGCTATACAATATCCAGATCATCCCGCAAAAGAGATTATCTCGATATTAACTGGAGAACAAACACTTGCTGTTGATGCTAATGCAAAAAAAGTTGCATTATTGTTACCATTAAATAGCTCTTCACGTATATTTGGTGAAACAATTCGTCAAGGTTACATGGATGGAATTAAGTTTTTTCCACAAGAACCACAACAAAATGTGATTATACTTGATACAACTAGTGCGCCAATGAATACTTTAATCCAGCAAGCACAGGAACAAAATGTTGAGTTAATTGTAGGTCCTTTATTAAAGAAAGAAGTTATTGAATTAAAATCACTAGAGCCAGCTATTCCTGTCTTAGCCTTGAATAAGGTTGATAACACTACTGCGTCTGCAAATAAAATTTGTTATTTTGCTTTATCTCCTGAAGATGAAGCAAAAGATGCGGCAGACCATATTTATTCTCAAAATAAAATAAAACCATTACTGTTAGTCCCTCAAAATGATTTGGGTAAACGTGTTGCACAAAGTTTTGCTGTACAGTGGTCACAATTGTCAGCAAATAGTTCACAAGCTTACGTACAATATTTTGGTAACACTCAAACACTAAGCGCCAATATGAATCGTAACATAGGGATTAGTCTTGCTGGCAATCCTATTTTGATAGATGAAACGCTATCAGGGGGAATGGTATCTGCTGGATTTGATGCTATTTATGTTTATTCTTCATATGATGAATTGACGTTGATAAAGCCAATGCTTGATATGGGTGCAAATAAAACTATTGGAAATTCATCTGCGGTTACACTTTATTCAAGTTCTAAAAGTCATGTAGCTAATGCTTCTAATGACTTTAATTATGATATGAATAAAACTGAATATGCAGATATCCCTATGGTTATAAATCAAATGGATAAGGTAAATACAAATATACCTAGCAACATTCAGAAAGATTATTCATTAATTCGCCTGTATGCAATGGGCATTGATGCGTGGAGACTAACAAATCGTTTTAATCAACTTAATTCATATCAACCTAATTTTTTAGATGGTATGACAGGTAAATTATCAACAAGTGATCAATGCGAAGTGACACGTGCACTCTCCTGGCAGCAATATATTTATGGTGAAGATAAATCTGATTCAAAAAGCGAATAAAAAACAAATTGGCGAGCATTATGAAAATATAGCTTGCAAATATTTACTTAAGCAAGGGCTTATACTTCTTGCACATAATAGCCAATTTCGCTTTGGAGAGCTGGATTTAATTATGCTTGATAATAAATGTCTTGTTTTTATTGAAGTACGTTATCGAAAAAATGCTAACTTTGGTGATGCGGAGATGACAGTTACACTAAATAAACAAAATAAAATCAGGCAGGCTGCCCAACAATGGATGATGGCGCAAAATTTAAATATTGAAGATACAGAATTTAGGTTTGATATTTTTGCTATTACAGGTAACAGCAAAAAATGGATTATTAATGCATTTTAATTTTAGGTGAAAAGTGTGCAAGATTTAATTAAAAATTACTTCACTGAAAGTATTCAAACTCAAATCGTGATGGCAGAATCACTTGGCTATTCTATTGAAAAGGCAGCGAATATTATTGTCGATAGTTTACTTAATGGCAACAAAATTATGAGTTGTGGTAATGGTTCATCAGCAGCTAATGTACAAAGCTTTACTTCACGTTTAATCACCAGTATTAATATTGAAAGACCAAGTATTCCTGCAATGGCTTTAGTATCAGACAATGTTTTATTAAGTGCTATAGCTAATCATGAGGAGATTTATGCTCGTCAAATTCAAGCATTAGGGCAACAAAGTGATGTTTTAATAATAGCAACTTGCCAAGGGAATAGCAGATCTATCATTCGTGCAGTTCAAGAAGCGGTAATTAAAGATATGAAAATTGTCGCATTAACTGCTTTTGATGGTGGTGAAGTTATTGGCTTATTAGGCCAGAACGATATTGAAATTAGAATTCCGTCTTACAAAAAAGTGATGGCATACGAAATGCACGCTATGATTCTAAATTGCTTGTGCCAATTAATCGAGAATAGACTATTTATTCACAGTAAATAAGCTGAAATAAAGACGGTTTAATTCTGCATTAATAGTGATTTTATGCTATAATTGTGAACTATTTTGATGACTTAAATTAATAAGAGTACATGGTGTTATGACCGAACTAGCCAAAGAAATAACCCCCGTTAATATAGAAGATGAATTAAAATCTTCTTATCTTGACTATGCAATGTCTGTCATTGTTGGGCGTGCCTTACCTGATGTCCGTGACGGTTTAAAACCTGTTCACCGGCGCGTTTTATTTGCTATGCATGAAGCTGGATATGATTGGAATAAACCTTATAGGAAGTCTGCTCGTGTTGTTGGGGATGTAATTGGTAAATATCATCCACATGGTGATTCAGCAGTTTATGACACAATTGTACGTATGGCTCAACCATTCTCATTACGTTATATGTTGGTTGATGGTCAAGGTAACTTTGGTTCTGTTGATGGCGATTCAGCTGCTGCGATGCGTTATACTGAAATTCGTATGCAAAAGTTTGCGGGAGCATTATTAACTGATCTAGATAAAGAGACAGTTGATTTTTCACCTAATTACGATGGTTCAGAAATGATCCCAGATGTGTTACCAACACGAATTCCTAACTTATTAATTAATGGCGCATCAGGGATTGCTGTTGGTATGGCGACTAACATTCCTCCTCATAATCTCTCTGAAGTTATCAATGGTTGCTTGGCTTTTATTGAAGACGAAAATATTTCAGTCGATGGTTTAATGGAGTATATCCATGGGCCAGATTTTCCAACAGCAGCATTAATTAATGGTCGAAAAGGTATTGAAAATGCGTATCGCACAGGTCGTGGTATTATCTATATTCGCTCTAAAGCTACCATAGAAGTTGATGATCATAGTGGACGTGAAACCATTATTGTTAATGAGATTCCGTATCAGGTTAATAAGAAAAAACTGATCGAAAAAATTGCAGAATTAGTTAAAGATAAAAAAATAGAAGGTATTTCGGCATTACGTGATGAATCAGATAAAGACGGTATGCGCATAGTTATTGAAATCAAACGTGATGCTGTTGGTGAAGTTGTATTAAATAACCTTTTCTCTTTGACTCAATTACAAGTTTCATTTGGTATCAATATGGTGGCTTTACATAAAGGCCAACCAAAACTCCTAAATTTACGCGAAATGATTGAGGCTTTTGTGCTTCATAGACGAGAAGTTGTAACTCGTCGAACCATTTATGAATTACGCAAAGCACGCGAACGTGCTCATGTATTAGAAGGTTTAGCAATCGCACTTGCCAATATTGATCCTATCATTGAGCTTATTCGTGCTGCTGCAACACCTAGTGAAGCAAAAACTAAATTATTGAGCCAAGCTTGGCAACTTGGAAATGTTGCTGCCATGCTAGAAAAAGCAGGTAATGATGCAGCTAGACCAGAAGATTTAGCACCAGAGTTTGGTATTCATGATGGACATTATTATTTATCAGAAGCACAGGCTCAAGCGATTTTAGATCTCCGCTTACACCGCTTAACCGGCCTTGAACATGAAAAAATTCTTGATGAATACAAAGAATTATTGGTTCAAATTGGTGAGTTATTACATATTTTAGCTAGCTCAGAACGTTTAATGGAAGTGATTCGTGAAGAATTAGAAAGCGTTCGAGACCAATTCCAAGATGCTAGAAGAACAGAAATTACAGCGAGCAGTGCAGATATTAATATTGAAGATCTTATTGCTCAAGAAGATGTGGTCGTTACTCTTTCCCATCAAGGTTATGTAAAATATCAACCACTTTCAGATTATGAAGCTCAACGTCGAGGTGGTAAAGGTAAATCTGCCACTAAAATTAAAGAAGAAGACTTTGTCGAAAAACTATTAATTGCCAATACCCATGATACGATTCTTTGCTTCTCAAGCCGTGGTCGATTATATTGGATGAAAGTTTACCAACTGCCTGAAGCCAGCCGTGGTTCTCGAGGTCGTCCAATTATTAATTTGTTACCTCTTGAAGAAAACGAACGAATCACAGCAATCTTACCTGTTCGAGAATTTGATGATGAACATTGTGTATTTATGGCTACAGCACAAGGTACAGTTAAGAAAACATCTTTAATTGAATTTAGTCGTCCACGAAGTGGCGGTATTATTGCGATTAATTTACGTGATGATGATGAATTAATTGGCGTCGATTTAACTAGCAATGATCCATCAGCTATTGTAGATGATGAAGAACTTAATGATGATGCCATTGTTGAAGATATTGACTCAGAAGATGATAACCTGATTGGTGAAATCTCAACGACTGAAGATATTATGTTATTTTCTGCTAATGGTAAAGTTGTTCGTTTCCCAGCCAATAAAGTTCGTTGTATGGGCAGAACGGCCGCAGGTGTACGTGGCATAAAACTTGATAGCGATGATAAAGTGGTTTCGTTAATTGTACCTAGAGGTAGTGGCGCAATTTTAACTGCAACTCAAAATGGATATGGTAAACGCACACAGCAAGAACTATATCCAACCAAATCAAGAGCAACTAAAGGTGTTATTTCTATCAAAGTTAGTGAGCGAAATGGTACTGTTGTTGGCGCAGTTCAAGTTGATGAAACCGATCAAATCATGCTAATCACAGATGCAGGAACGCTTGTTCGTACTCGTGTTTCAGAGGTAAGTATTGTTGGTCGTAACACTCAAGGTGTCATGCTTATTCGAACAGCTGACAACGAAAAAGTTGTGGGATTACAACGAATAGCCGAAACAGAAGATGACGCAAGTGGATCGGAGGTATCGGAAAATAATGAACGGCACGATTCACTTCAAGTGTCCGAGGATTAATTATTTAATAATCTAAAAGGATTAGTTTTGCTAATCCTTTTTTATTTTAAAGAATCGTAAAAAGGAATAGTATTAGATGTCATTTTTAATAAAAAAAATATTAACAAATCTTGCATGGCAAATTTTGATTGCTTTGATTTTAGGAATTGCCGTAGGTGCTTATTTATTTGAGCTCTCTGCTACAAACCACCCTTTGCATTCATATTATCAATTTTCAATAGTAAATATATTTCAGCCTGCAGGCGATATCTTCATTCGGTTAATTAAAATGATTGTGTTGCCAATTATACTGAGTACTTTAACTCTAGGTATTGCAGGTCTTGGTGGTTCAAAACGGTTAGGGACCTTAGGTTTTAAAACAATTCTCTATTTTGAAATTATTACAACTATTGCTATTTTATTAGGTCTTTCTTGGGGAAATATTTTTTCACCTGGCTCGGGAATTGACTCCTCAACACTTGCAACGACAGACATTAGTAAGTATACCCAAGCAGCTGAAGAATTAAGCGGTAAACCTCATGGTTTAATTGTTATGATATTAGATATGATTCCTGCTAATATCTTTAAAGCTATGACGGACGGTGCTGTTTTACCTGTGATTTTCTTTTGTGTCTTTTTTGGTCTAGGCTTAATGTCTTTGCCAGATAAACAACGTGAACCTTTTCTTTTATTTTTAAAAGTAATTTCAGATACTATGTTTAAAGTAACTAATATGATAATGCGTTATGCACCTATTGGTGTATTTGCTCTTATCACGGTAACGGTTGCTAAATATGGATTTGAATCTTTACTTCCACTACTTAAATTAATTTTAACCGTCTATTCGGCAATGATTATTTTTACGTTAGTGGTATTAGGGCTGGTTTGTAAAATTTGTAAATTTAATATTTTTACATTATTAAAAATCTTGAAAGAAGAATTAGTGATTGCATTTTCAACCGCAAGTTCTGAAACTGCATTGCCTAAAATAATTGAAAAGATGGAAGCTTATGGAGCACCAAAATCGATAACTAGCTTTGTTATACCTACAGGCTATTCATTTAATCTTGATGGTTCAACACTCTATCAAAGTATTACTGTTATCTTTTTAGCACAGTTATTCCACATAGATTTAACTATTTTGGATCAGGTTATTATTGTCATCACTTTAATGATTGCATCTAAAGGGATTGCAGGTGTACCTGGTGCGTCAATTCTTGTTTTATCGGCAACCCTAGGTAGTGTCGGTATTCCTCTTGAAGGGATTGGTTATATTATGGGGGTAGAACGTATTTTAGATATGGGCAGAACAGTAGTTAATGTGGTTGGTAATGCACTAGCAGCAATTGTTATTGCGCGTTGGGAACATACTTTTGACGACAAAAAAGCAAGAGCTTATGAACAACAATATTTAAAATGATTAAATAATTATGTAGATTAATTTATCCCCAAAAAACTACCTGTTTATCAGGTAGTTTTATGCAAAGTATATCCATTTAATTATTGATAAGAATAAGAAATATTTTGTCATGTCAAATTCAACTCTTTCACCATCGGTGACCACTAATCAGAAAGAAATCAACTTCGCAATGCTCTCTTTTTTCATAATTAGGTATTTCATTAATTACATACCCTGATATAGTATTTATCGATTCAAAAAATAGAAAACCAAAGCTTAAGTAAATTCTAGAAGACACCTTAATTTTTTAGAGATTATTTAACTATGAAGTATAAACAACTCGTTATTTTCCATAGATTAATGTTGTTTTATTGAAAATAGCGATAATTTTGTCTACAAATAGATATAAAAAAACCCAGCATTTGCTGGGTTTTTCAGTATTTATTAGGTAACTATTTAATTTTAGCTTCTTTATAAATAACATGCTGACGAACTACAGGATCGTATTTTTTGATCTCCATTTTTTCAGGCATAGTTCTTTTATTTTTGCTAGTGGTATAAAAATGACCTGTACCAGCAGAAGAAACTAATCTGATTTTTTCGCGTACACCTTTAGCCATGATATGGTTTCCTTATTAGTACTTTTCACCACGGGCACGAAGTTCAGCTAAAACTGCATCAATACCCTTTTTATCGATAGTACGCATACCTTTAGCAGATACACGCAATTTTACAAAACGTTTTTCGCTCTCAATCCAGAAACGGTGAGTTTGAAGGTTTGGTAGAAAACGACGTTTAGTAGCATTCATCGCATGAGAACGATTATTTCCTACTAAAGGACCTTTTCCTGTTACTTGGCATACTCGTGACATGTCAATAATTCTCCGAAATTTCTATGCTTAAGCCCTGGGCGTAATATGTTAATGGAATTGACCTCGTCAGGCTTTTAGTTTACTGCAGTTCTATCTGAGAAGCAGCTTAACCTCTCACACTACACCCATAATAATGAGGTAGCGAAGTATACGCTGTTATGCGCAAATTCTCAAGTATTATCTTACCTATGCATAAAATTAGTTTACAATGGCATAACTCATATAATATTTATTTTCTTAGTTAAAACAACATTTCTAAAAATTATTAAAACCATTTTGAATCAATATGATAGATAAAATTTCTATAAAAATTTTTTGTAATAGCACTTACTTTTTTCTTATAACGAACAATTCATTATAAAACAATGTACTGTCTTTAACATCATTTTAGAAAAAATGATTTAATTTAATAATAAATATGTTTTAATAAGCTTGATTAAGATTTTTATTTATATCGTGTTAATTTTCCAATTTATAAGGAGATTATATGAACCAGTTCACGCCATATAGTATATATGGCATTATCGGTTATCCTTTAGGGCACAGTATGAGTCCACTTATTCATACTACGTCATTTCAAGATTATGGGATCCCAGCAGTTTTAGTTCCTTTTCCTACTCCACCAGAAGAGATACCGACACTTTTTAAATCAGTCAGATTACTAAATATCCGTGGATTATGTGTCACTATTCCACATAAACAGACTATCATTCCTTATTTAGATGAAGTGACAGATCATGTAAAAAAAGCAGGTGCTGCGAATTTGGTGTATTGGGATGGGGATAAACTTTGTGGGGATAATACAGATATTATTGGATTCATGGAGCCACTTCAAAATAAAAAACTGCCAGCAGAATTCAAAAAAGTGTTATTACTTGGAGCAGGAGGTGCTGCACGTGCAGCTGTAGTGGGATTACAGGAACTTGGTTATACCGATATTACAGTAACGGATATTGCTGATGATTTACCTCAGGCATTAGCTAGTGAATTCAACCTTAAAACTATTTCATGGGAAGACCGTAGCAAAGTTGAAGCTCAAATTGTTATTAATTCAACACCATTAGGTATGACGGGTAAATTTGAGAATCAAACACCTTATAAACAAGCTTGGTTTAAAGGTAAAGGAGTGGCTTACGATATTGTTTATACTCCATATAATACTTGTTTTAGACAAGAAGCAGAAAGAGCTGGCTGGGAATCTATTTCAGGACGTGAAATGTTTATTGGTCAAGCAAATGCTCAATTTAAAATTTGGACAGGAAAAGATCTTTCTGAACGAGCAAAACAAGCTGTAATTGATGCTTTAGCTAAACATTAATTACCAAACAGGCAAACATATCTAGTTAAATTGGAATTAATCGTATTTTCTACTGTTTATACAATTAGCTGCTATTGCCAACATATATTATGTTGGCATAGGCAAAGTTAATATATTAATTGGATAGTTCAAGCGCATTATAATAAGGAGCATTTATGACTAACTTAGAATTGCAAGCGTATCGTCGTTTTCTTATGCTAAAAGTATCAGAAGCTAGTGAATATATTGGCAAAACAGATATTAATACATGGCATGATTGGGAAAATGGTACAAAGCCGATCCCAGAGTTTGTCGGAAAAGCAATGCAAGAACTAAAAAAAATCAGAAACGAAAAAATAAATATTATTATAAATAGTATTAATGATCGTATTGGTAGTAATACAATCCGTTATTTTATGACATACGAAGAGTTCAAAAAGGTAAATTTAGATCTTGATGTGATTCAATGGCGGTTACATCAATCGATTGCAACAGAGCTCTATTTCCGTGGTTTAGAAAAGTTATGTTAATTAACTTTATTAAGATGACTTTTAGGTTTTAAAAGCTTCCTTATAATATTGTAAACATTTCATTACGGATATATTCTATATAGGTTATTTTTAATTATATAAAAAATATATAGTTATATATTTTTTATATAATATGTAAAAAAATTGTTGCAAAAATAAGAGCGAATCACTAGCATGGTTAATATATTCTATAAATCTGAAAAGATAAAACCCAATATGAATAAAACAATTTTTTTAGTTGGTGCACGGGCTGCAGGTAAAACAACGATGGGAAAGATGTTAGCAAATAAGCTATCGTTTTCTTTCATTGATACCGATAGCTATTTACTCGAAACTACCCAAAAAACGGTAGCCGAAATTGTTGAAAAAGAAGGTTGGGAAGGATTTAGAGCAAGAGAAAGTCAGGTGTTGATTGATACAACTAAACCTAATTGTGTCATTGCAACTGGTGGCGGCATGGTATTAGCCGAGCATAATCGGAATTTTATGAAACAAAATGGCACAGTTATCTTTTTATCTGCACCTGCGGCAACACTAGCTGCGCGTTTAATGAAAGATCCTAACATTGCTCAACGACCATCACTAACTGGCCTATCTATTTATGATGAAATGGAAAAGGTATTGGCTGAAAGATTACCTTTATATCATGATGCTGCACATCATGTGATCAATGTTGATCAAGATGAAAGTTTGATTCTTGCAAAAATTTTTGAAATGCTTCGAAACTAATTTAACTTCTTTTAATAAAAAGGCCGCTTAAAAAGAGGTATTTTTATTAATAATAGAAAAAAATAAATTTTTAAAATTTAACCAAGATTCTATATAAGTTTAATTTTGAATAAAACTTTATTGTTTTTTAGAACCAAATAAAAGCTAAGTAACAAATTTATACTTACTATCTTTCTGATTAATATTGATACTTGTATATTGAATAGAATTATAATTTTATGTTTTACATATGGAGTATGACAAGTGGATAATCGAAAGGTCAATTCTTATGGAATTGCAGGATCTATATATGCAAATTATATAATACAAAGTATTGCATTAATTGTGATCATGCAATTTTCATATGATATATCGAAACAACTTAATATTGATCTAATCGGCATTGGTAAAATTGCTTCGGGTATAGGAATTGGAAAAATATTATTAATGTTTGTTGGTGGTGTATTGTCAGATAAATTTGGTCGCAAACTATTTATTTGTCTAGGTATGGCTTGCTATGCTATTTTTTTTCTAGGAATGCCTTTTTGTACTAATATAAATATTGCTTTTTGTTTAGCTATTGCTATTGGGGCTGGAAATTCTTTTTTAGATACTGGTTCAATGCCAGCATTAACAGAATGTTTTCCAAACTCATGTGGTACAGCTAGCGTATTGATCAAGGCTTTCATTTCAATGGGATCTCTTGTTCTTCCATTTATTGTTGTTTTTTGCCATCAATACCAAATATGGTATGGTTGGATTTTTTTTGGTTTTGTTGCTTATCTAATAGTTAATACACTATTTTTACTTCCTAAGCAGTTTCCACATATAGATACCTCCATTAAAAGTAATGAATGCTCACAAAGTTATTTTATTGGAAAACCTAATTTTGGATTTGAAGGTATTTTATTAATTATTATGGGATTTACAACAACAGCAACATTCGTTATTGTTTTGCAGTGGTTGCCAACTATCGCTATCAGAGCTGTTAATATGAGCGAACCTGATGCTAATCAACTGATTAGTTATTATAGTACTGCCTCAATTATTTCTGTATTTGTTACGGCTTTTGTAGTCAAACATCTATTAAAACCTATCTTTTGCATCATTATTTTGCCTGCCTTATCTGCGTTGGTATTAATCATTTTTTATTTTAATGTTTCACCTGCAATGTGCGTTATCGTCGCAATAGGAATGGGATTTACTGCGGCAGGGGGGGTACTTCAATTAACTTTGGTTGTTATGCAACAAATGTTCCCAACACGAAAAGGTCTTGCTGTAGGTTGTATGTATACTTTTAGCGGTCTATCGTTTGTTATCATTCCGCTTATAGTACCAAAATTAGCTATGTTCAATGTAAGTTATGCCATATTAATTGACTTTTTTATTGCGATGTCAAGTGTAATACTTGGCTCAATTATCTTTTATCGTTTTAAAAAGGTAGTTGATATAACAAAAATATAATTTTATATATTTTAAGGGTAATAATGTTAAAGGGCATGCCAATATGGCATGCTTTTTTTGATATTAACATCCCATAGCATTTTAATTTATTTTCGTATTTAACAATTCAATATTTTGTTAATCCATTATTACTTAATCAAAAATCATTAAGCTTAAGCCATTAACTTTTATTAATAGCAAATTTTAAGATTTTTATTAGATTCTTGAAATATTGCTTGCCATAAAACCAAAAATAAATAAAAATACATAAAAAGTGAATAAGTATTCAGTTTGAGGTGGTTGTAAAAATGAAAGAACGTACAACTGAGTTAGTTGATGGCTTAAGACATTCAGTACCTTATATTAATGCACATCATGGTAAAACATTTGTAATTTTGCTCACAGGCGCAGTGTTAAAAAGTAATAATTATTCGAGTATTATCAGTGATATTGGTTTACTTTATAGTCTTGGTATTAAACTTGTTATTGTTAATGGTGCTCGCAATCAGATTGATGAATCTTTAAAAAATCATAATATCACACCTAAATATTATAAAAATACGCGTATTACAGATGCAACAACACTAGACATCATTAAACAAGTTACTGGTTCATTACAACTCAATATTACCGCAAGTTTATCAATGAGTTTAAATAATACTCCACTACAAGGAGCTCATATCAGTGTTGTAAGTGGTAATTTTGTGATTGCACAACCTTTAGGGGTAGATGATGGGATTGATTATTGTCATACAGGTAAAATCCGTCGTATAAACAATGAGGCTATAGCTGAACAACTAGCTCGTGGCTCAATTGTGTTACTAGGCCCTGTTGGCGTTTCGGTTACTGGTGAAAGTTTCAATTTAGCGTCTGAGGATGTCGCAACCGAAGTTGCTATTCGCTTAAAAGCGGATAAATTAATCAGTTTTTGCGCTGAACAAGGAGTACTAGATGAAAACGGTCGTGTTATTACCGACCTTTATCCTGTTGATGCGGATAATTATGTCAATAAAAAAGAGCAGCAAGGTAAACCTTTATCTAGTGAAGCACGTTTTTTACGTGCAGCATCTAAAGCATGCCGTAGTGGGGTCAGACGAAGCCATTTGGTAAGTTATTTGGTTGATGGCTCAATTTTACAAGAATTATTTTCGCGTGATGGGATTGGAACACAAGTAGCGATGGAGCATTCTGAACAAGTACGTTTAGCAACTATTAACGATATTGGAGGAATTCTAGAACTCATACGCCCACTTGAAGAACAAGGTATTTTGGTTAAACGTTCACGTGAGCAGTTAGAAATGGAGATAGATAAATTTACCATTATTGAACGTGATAATATGACAATTGGTTGTGCAGCACTTTATCCATATCCTGAAGAAAAAATGGGAGAAATGGCCTGTGTAGCTATTCATCCTGATTATCGCAATTCATCTCGAGGAGATGACTTAATTGAAAAGTTAACAGAAAAAGCAATCCAGTTAGGGCTCGAAAAAATATTTGTTTTAACTACACGTAGTATTCATTGGTTTAGAGAAAAAGGTTTTAACCCTGCAGAAGTTGATGATTTACCGATTAAAAAGAAAAAACTTTATAATTATCAAAGGAATTCTAAAATTTTAATGCTTGATATTCTTTGACCTATATTTAAATAAGGTTGGGAGCGACTAAAATTTCTAATATATAAATCTGGTATTAAATAATGGGATATTAACGCCAGCTATAAAAAGTAATTAGAATTAGTATGTTACAACAGTATTTAAAATTTGCATTGTAAATGTTTTTTTTAAGTAAAACCCACGTGGTCGAGTTAAAATAATATCACCATTTTCACCAATTGCTTCCGTAAGAGCTTGCCCATTGGCTGCTTTAGGCCTAATTTGTAAATAAGTACCATATCGAGCGGTAATTTTTTCAACATGCCCTAGTGCTATCATATCCATTAACTCTTCCCAGTCCTGTTTGAGCTGTTGCTCTTGTTCTTTAGTTGGTGTCCACATAATAGGTTTTCCAACTTTTCTATCTGCGAGAGGAATAGTTCTTTCACCTTCTATCGGAATCCAAAGCACTTTTGCAAGTTTATATCTAACATGGCTTGTCTCCCAAATAACACCATGATTAGCCATTAATGGTGTGACACTAACGAAGGTTGTTTCAAGTGGTTTACCGTGTTTATCAACAGGAATAGTTTTAAGCTCTATACCAAGATTAGCAAAATCTTGCTCAGCTTTACTACCAGCATTTGCTCCTAAAAAAGTTTCAATAAGATTGCCTACCCAACCCTTTTGTTTATTTAGATTATTCGGTATAGGTATGTTTAAGTATTGTGCTATCTCGCCAAAAGTAAAACCTGCTGCTAACTGAGCTCGTTGCAATAATTCTTGTTCACTATTAGGAAAAAATATAGGCATGGCAAAAATAGTTAACTTACTTGTTAAGAAAACACAGTCAATTATATTGACTGTGAATCTTAAAATAAAGAGTTATTAGCTTAACTTTTCAACCCAACTTGCATAGCTATTAATAATAAGGATTAAGAATTCTTTACTTTTTTCAGTAATATTACCACTTTCATCAAAAGCAGAAGCTACATTACCAATATAAGCTTCAGGCTGTTGTAATGTCGGCATATCAAGAAATACTAATGATTGACGAAGTTGATGGTTAGCGCCAAACCCACCAATTGCACCTTGTGAAACGGAAACAATTGCAGCGGCTTTTTTAGACCAAATGCTCTTACCATAAGGACGAGAACCAATATCTATTGCATTTTTGATAACAGCAGGAACTCCACGATTATATTCTGGTGTCACAAAAATAACACCCTGACAATCGGCTACTTCTTTGCGGAAACGAGTATAAGAGGCAGGAGGGGTATCATTATCAATATCTTCATTATATAAAGGTAAATCGCCAATTTGAATAATTTGTAATGAAAGTGATGGTGGTGCAATTTTTTGAAAAACTTTTGCTACTTTTAAGTTATAAGAGTCTTTGCGCAAACTTCCTACCAGTACAGCAATTTTTTTACTCATCTTAAATCTCCACTTTTTTTATAAGAGGTATTTTTAATACCTCTTAAATTAATAGTATTTGTTAATGTCCTGATGAGTCGACTTTTCGGCCTGCTTCAAATAAGAACCATGCACGTTGTTCTGTTTGATCGATCCACTCTTCAATTAAACTGGCAGTAGCGGTATCATTGTATTTATCACAAATATCATGTGCAACACGCATACGTTCTGTTAGTTTTACATTATCTTGGCATAGCTCGGCAAGCATATCTGATGGTTCAACGAAATCTGCATCATTATCAGAAATACTCTGTAATTTAGCAATGTGACCAATTGAGCGTAGAGTTGTGCCACCTAACTTACGGACACGTTCCGCAATCGGATCTGTCATTGCAAATAGCTCTTCACCTTGATCATCTAGCATTAAGTGGTAATCACGGAAATGAGGGCCACTAACATGCCAATGAAAGTTTTTAGTTTTTAAATATAAAGCAAATACATCTGCTAAAACAGAATTCATTGCTCCAGAAATATCTTTTGATGCCTTTTGTCCTAAATCAGTAGGAAACAAAATAGCTGATTGTTGTAGTTTTTTAGCAGAAGCCGTACTTTTAGCCATGATATATTCTCCTTTAAATTGAATAATAAATACCCGTATTGACAAAATTACGCCAACTTAATGTTAATGTCCAATAAAAAACGTTAATTTTTTACTATCATTGCTATTTCAGTAACCTATGGTTTCTTTATCTCTTTCTTCTTTCTTGTTTTTATTTATCTGAAACAATATCTTTCAAAATAAAAGAAAATATTTCAAAATGTGATTTAGTTAAAAGTTTTTATATTTCAAAGTTGATAGCATTAATGCGAAATTTAACTCAATAGGAGACAATATGATTGATGCTATTTCATTTGGTGCCGAATGGTTTATTGGTTTATTCCAAGAAGGCGGCAAGGTATTTGTGGGTATGGTAACAAGTATATTACCATTATTAATTTCATTACTCGTTGTGATGAACGCAGTGATTAAATTTATTGGGCAAGAACGTATTGAACGTTTAGCGCAAGCTTGTGCGGGCAATCCTGTTTCTCGATATCTATTATTACCACTTATCGGAACTTTCGTATTTTGTAATCCAATGACATTAAGCCTAGGTCGTTTTATGCCAGAGTTTTACAAACCGAGTTATTATGCAGCTTCATCTTATAGTTGCCATTCAATGAATGGACTCTTTCCACACGTTAACCCTGGTGAACTTTTTGTTTATTTGGGAATAGCTGCTGGTTTAACTACCCTAAATTTACCTTTAGGTCCTCTTGCTGTGAGTTATTTCCTTGTTGGTTTAGGTACTAACTTCTTTAGGGGGTGGATTACTGACTTTTGTACTGCCATTTTTGAAAGAAAAATGGGCATCAAGTTAGAAAGAAAAGTTCATCTATAATAAAAATAAGGAATATAAAAAATGGCAAAATTTATCCACATTGAAAAAGGCGAAGCAGGTTGGGGTGGACCTTTGGAACTTCCAGTTATTGCTGGTAAAAAAATTGTTTATATTGCAGCAGGTACTCGTCCAGCCATAGTTGACACTTTAGTTGATCTAACAGGTTGGGAAGCTATTGATGGTTTTAAAGATGGTGAGCCGCCTAAAGATGAAATTGGCGTTGCTGTGATTGATTGTGGAGGAACATTACGTTGTGGAATTTATCCAAAAAATCGTATACCAACTATCAATATTCATGCCACAGGTAAATCAGGCCCTCTGGCTCAATATATTGTTGAAGATATTTATGTTTCTGCGGTAAAACCTCACAATATCAAACTAATAGAAAAAGAAGGGAATGTTGTAAGCGAACCAGCAACAAACAATAAATCGTCTGAATTTAAAGATTATGACAGCAGCAAAAAAATTACTGAACAAAGCGATGGTTTGTTAGCAAGAATTGGTATCGGTATGGGTTCTGGCGTTGCTGTCTTCTTCCAAGCTGGCCGAGATACAATTGACACTGTACTGAAAACAATACTTCCCTTTATGGCGTTTGTATCGGCACTAATTGGTATCATCATTGCATCTGGATTGGGTAACTTTATTGCGCATGGGCTAGTACCACTGGCAAACAATCCGCTTGGATTGGTTATTTTAGCCTTAATTTGTTCATTTCCATTACTTTCCCCATTCTTAGGTCCTGGTGCGGTTATTGCTCAAGTTATTGGGACATTAGTTGGTGTTCAAATTGGACTTGGTAATATTCCACCGCATTTAGCATTGCCAGCATTATTTGCCATTAATGCACAAGCAGCATGCGACTTTATTCCGGTTGGTTTATCACTTGCTGAAGCTAAACAAGATACAGTTCGAGTAGGGGTACCATCGGTGTTAGTTAGCCGCTTTTTAACCGGTGCGCCAACAGTATTAGTTGCATGGGCGGTATCGTTATTTATCTATCAATAGATTGTCTAAAAAATGGGATGGTTCCATCCCATTTTAAACTAACGTTAAAAATAAAAAGCTTGGATTAAGTGAAAGCAAGAAATAAGAAGGTTAATGATGTCAAATATTATCTATCAATCAAAAATTAGTCAAATTGGTGAGTTTGCTCAAGATGCATTAACTGATGGTATGTTAATCCTGTTTAAAACTGGAGCACCAGCAGATTTAGCGGATTATTGTTTTGTGCATAGTCATGATGATTTAAAACAAGATTTACAAGTTGGGCAGACCATTTATCTAGGTAAACAGAGTTACAAAATTACCGCGGTGGGTGATGTTGCTAGTGTTAATTTCCGTGAATTAGGTCATATCACATTAAAATTTGATAGTAATAATCAAGCCGAATTACCAGGAACCATTCATATAGAAGGCGAAACTCCAAGTCAGCTTTTTGTGGGTGATGAAATTAGAATTGTAAATGATTAAGGAACATAAAAAATGAAACAAGTAGCAGTTGTTATAGGTGGCGGACAAACTCTTGGTGAATTCTTATGTAAAGGTATCGCTGATGCTGGATACAAAGTTGCCGTTGCAGATTTGAATGCCGCTAATGCAAACAAAGTTGCAGATGAAATAAATCAAAAACATGGCGCTAGCACGGCAAAAGGCTTTGTTGTTGATGCAACCAAAGAAGATAGTGTCATCAAGTTAGCACAAGACGTTGAAGCTACATTTAAACATGCTGACTTATTAGTCTACAGTGCAGGAATTGCACGTGCAGCTCCAATTACCAGTTTTGCATTAAGTGATTTTCAATTATCGGTTGATGTCAACTTAACTGGTTATTTCTTATGTGCGCGTGAATTTGCAAAATTAATGGTAAAACATAATACCGCTGGTCGTATTATCCAAATCAATTCGAAATCTGGAAAAGTGGGTAGCAAACATAATTCAGGATACAGCGCAGCCAAATTTGGTGGGGTAGGGTTAACACAATCACTTGCCCTAGATCTTGCTGATTGTGGTATTACTGTAAACTCATTAATGTTAGGTAACTTATTAAAATCCCCTATGTTCCAATCGTTAATACCACAGTATGCTAAAAAATTAGGTATTCCTGAAAACCAAGTGGAACAAGTTTATATTGATAAAGTTCCCTTAAAACGAGGTTGTGATTATCAAGATGTACTTGACGTATTGCTATTTTATGCAAGTGATAAAGCATCATATTGCACAGGGCAATCAATCAACATTACTGGTGGACAAGTGATGTTCTAGTTAAAATAAAGTGCGAAAGTTAATTTAAACTTATCGCACTTTTTATTCTAGCTTAAAAAATGGAAAAATATTAAATATGACGACTACTCTAATTGCTATAGCGCTTATTGCTTGGTGTATTCAAATTATTTTTAGTTGGTTTCAAATTCGTCGTTTCAATAAAGCGTTTCTAGCTTTAAAAAAAGGTTGCTACTTAGGTGTTGGTCGTAGTAAAAGTAAACGATTTAGACCAAGAGTATTAATCGCAATTTCATTAGATGAAAATAAAGTTGTGATTGATTCTATCATAATGAAAGGGATCACGGTATTTGCATTGCCTAAATCTATTTCCCAGCTCCATGGCTTATCTGTATCAGAAATAATCCCTGAAAAAATATTTCCAAACGACGTAATATCACAAAGTGCGTTGATTGTTGCCTTAACAGCAAAAAATTAATAATTATCTTTTATTTTGAAAAGTAATTTCTTTCATTATAAAGTATAATGGTTTGCAAAATAAAATTTCCTATATACTAATAATGATGGAATCATAATATGAAAGTAAGGCAACGACAAACAGCTATTTTAGAATACTTGCAAAATAATGGGCAAGTTAGTATTGATGAATTAGTTGAGTATTTCAAAACGACTGGAACTACAATTCGTAAAGATCTCACTCAACTCAGCCAAAGTGGTCTAGTTTTACGTACTTACGGCGGCGCCATGTTAAACCGTGAAATTGGTGATAGAGCTATTGATCATAAAACTTATATTAACATTGCATCTAAAAAATCAATTGCATGCGAAGCAGTTAAATTGATCCACGAAGGTGACTCAATTATTTTTGACTCTGGAAGTACTGTTGCTCAGATGATTCCTATACTGACAAGTTTCAATAATTTGACTATTATGACTAACAGCTTACACATTGTAAATGAACTTGTTGCACATAATAATGATCATACTATTATCTTATCAGGTGGCACTTTTCGCCGTAAATCGGCCTCTTTTCACAGTAACAGTGCATCAACTGCGGCCATATTTGAATCTTACACTTTTGATAAACTATTTATGGGGGCCGATGGGATTGATTTAGTAGGGGGCGTGACAACATTTAATGAAAGCTATCACGGCAGTGTTGCCATGAGTAAAGCTGCGGCAAAATTAATATTATTAGCTGACTCAACCAAGTTTGGCAGGCGTAGTCCTAATGTTGTGTGTGACTTAAATGCTGTTGATACCATCATCACCGACAATAAATTAGATGACAAATATTATGAAGCACTCATACAACGAGGCATCAAAGTCATTAAAGTAGACGTAATTGATAAAGAATAAAAAATAGCATTGTTTAAATGTTGCATTAGCGGGAATCTATTTGAGTGATGCAAATTATTAACAAAACAAATTTAATTTACTCAAAATTAAAAACCCGCTAAAGCTGAGTGGCTAACAAGCGTACCGACTTATCACCTTAAAATAACAATCTAGCACGAATTGTTCCTGGCACGTTTTTCAGTTTAGATAACAACTCTTCAGCCTTACTTTGTTTAACTCTATCGATATCAATAACAACATAACCAATCTGAGGATCAGTTTGTAAATATTGTGCTGAAATATTAAGCCCTTGTTCAGCGAATAACGTATTGATAGCAGTTAGAACACCAGGTTGGTTACGATGAATATTAATAAAACGACTAGAGCCTTTAGCTGGAATAGGTAAAGAGGCTTCAGGAAAATTAACTGCTGAAAGTGTTGCACCAGTATCAGAATATTTAGCTAGTTTACTTGCGACCTCAATCCCAATATTTTCTTGTGCTTCGCTAGTTGAACCACCGATATGCGGAGTAATAATTACATTATCAAATTGACATAATGGAGATTCAAAAGGGTCGTTGTTACTAGCAGGTTCTGTTGGAAAAACATCAATAGCTGCCCCACTGAGTTTTTTGGCTTTCAAAGCTTTAGTTAAAGCCTCAAGATCGATAACTTTACCGCGTGAAGCATTGATTAAAATTGCGTCTTGTTTCATTGCATCAATTTCGTTATCACTAATCATTTTGATGGTTGTTGGATTTTCTGGCACATGCATTGAAACAATATCGCTTATTGCTAGTAATTCTTTCATTGTTGAAACTTGTTTAGCATTACCTAAAGGTAGTTTTGTTTCAATATCATAAAAATAAACATTCATCCCTAACGATTCAGCCAAAATACTTAGTTGGCTACCAATATGCCCATAACCAATAATACCCAAATTTTTACCACGAGCTTCGTGTGAACCTGTCGCAATCTTATTCCATTTTCCTCGGTGTGCTTTAGCATTTGCATCTGGTACTCGACGAAGTAATAATATTGCTTCGGCTAATACTAGTTCTGCTACAGATCGCGTATTTGAAAATGGTGCATTAAAAACAGGAATCCCTTTTACTGTCGCTGCATCAAGATCAACTTGGTTGGTACCTATACAAAAACAGCCAATGCCAGCAAGTTTAGGTGCAGAATCGATAATGTCCTTAGTTAATTGTGTTCTTGACCGGATCCCAATAAACCGGACATCTTTCAGAGCTTGCTTAAGTTCTTCAGGCGATAATGCGCTTTTATGATATTCAATATTGGTAAAGCCGGCGGATTTTAATATTTCAATTGCGCTAGGATGAACTCCCTCAAGTAATAAAAACTTATTTTCATCTTTGGTTAAAGTTTGAATAACCATTATTTCCTCTCTTTCCTTCAGCATACAAATTGGTACTTATAATTAAATACCATTATTAACTTTATTGTAGTAAATGATTTTATCTCAGCTCTTTTACACCCGTACTGCATCCAACAAGCGCAATATCAGCGCCTTTATTGGCAAATAATCCAACAGTAACCACACCTGCAATGCTATTAATTCGGTTTTCAAGCTCCATTGGTTTGGTAATGACAAGATCATGAATATCTAAAATCACATTACCATTGTCAGTTATAACGCCTTGACGATATATTGGTTTACCGCCCAGCTTATATAACTCACGAGCAACATATGAACGAGCCATTGGGATTACTTCAACCGGTAATGGGAATTTACCTAATACATCAACAACTTTTGATTCATCAACAATACAAATAAATTGTTTAGCTATGGCTGAAACAATTTTTTCGCGTGTTAAAGCTGCGCCACCTCCTTTAATCATTTGCAACTGGTGATTAATTTCATCTGCACCATCGACATAGACATCCAAATAATCGACTTCATTACAATCGAGAACAGGAATACCATAGCTTTTTAATTTTTGGGTGGATGCTTCCGAACTAGATACAGTACCTTTGATTTGATCTTTTATTGTAGCTAATGCATCAATAAAATGGGATGCAGTAGAGCCTGTTCCTACACCAATAAAAGAATCAGGTTTGATAAATTTTAAGGCTGACCAGCCTACGGCCTTTTTTAATTCGTCTTGTGTCATAATATCACCCCTATTTTGAGGATAATTTTTCTTAAAAAAAATAAAATTTTGAAAGCAAAATTGTTGAAGATATGGCATAGTACCCAATTAGAAAGCAAAAATCATTAGGATTTTAAGAATTAAATCAACTTTGTGATAGGTTTAAAACTTATTACGATATTAAAGTAGATTAAATATTTGAGCAATGATCAAATCATTAATAAAGAGATTATGAAGCGTCCAGATTATAGAGCGTTACAAGCATTAGATGCGGTGATAAAGGAACGAGGATTTGAAAGAGCTGCTGATAAATTGTGTATTACACAACCTGCGGTTTCGCAACGTATCAAACAATTAGAAAGCTTTTTTGGTCAACAACTGCTAGTTAGGACCATTCCTCCGAAAGCAACCAAACAAGGTGAGCACCTGCTTGGCTTATTACATCAAGTTGAATTATTAGAACAGCAATGGTTAGGTGATAACGAGCAAAATGCCACACCGTTGTCGTTATCTATTGCGATTAATGCTGATTCTTTAGCAACTTGGTTTTTACCTGCGTTAAAACCAGTTTTAGATAAAAATATCTTACGTTTTGATATTCAAGTCAAAGATGAAGAACATACGTTAGAATTATTGCGTTTAGGGACAGTAGTTGGTGCGATTAGCATTCAAGCTAATCCTTTACCAGGTTGCTTGTCTGATTTATTAGGTGCTTTAGACTATATTTTTGTGGCTTCACCTGATTTTGCTAAAAAGTACTTTCCAACTGGGGTAACTCGATCATCTTTATTAAAAGCGCCTGCTGTTGCATTCGATCATTTAGATGATATGCATCAGGCCTTCTTACAAGAAAACTTTAACCTTACGCCAGGTAGTGTAATTTGCCATATCACTAGTTCATCTGAAGCTTTTGTGCAATTAGCTAAACAAGGTTCGGCCTGCTGTATGTTACCAAAGTTGCAAGTTGAGCAAGAATTAAAAAATGGTGAATTAATTAATTTAACTGATGGGTTATATCAAAGACGTATGCTATATTGGCATCGTTTTGCTCCTGAAAGTAGTGTAATGCAAAATATCTCTGAAACCTTGATTCGTTATGCACAACAAACATTATCATAGCCTCAGGATTTAGATCACAAATAATAGATAAATTAAGTGATTTTTATACTGAAACAAATACTTACCTGAAACTTTTTAACAAAATAAAGTCTATATTTAAAGAGCTGAAGATATGAGCCAATTAAAAAATGATCGTTATTTACGAGCTTTACAATGTTTGCCTGTAGACTATACACCAGTTTGGATGATGCGACAGGCTGGTCGTTATTTACCTGAGTATCGTCAATTAAGATCAAAAGCGGGTGATTTTATGACGATGTGTCAAACGCCAGAATTAGCTTGTGAGGTCACCTTACAACCATTACAACGATTTGAGCTTGATGCTGCTATTATTTTCTCTGATATTTTAACAATCCCTGATGCTATGGGGCTTGGCTTATATTTTGAATCGGGTGAAGGACCTAAATTTAAAAAATCGATATCTTGCATATCAGATATTGAACAATTACCCATCCCAGATCCAGAGCAATCACTTAAATATGTGATGGATGCGATTCGATTAACAAAAAAAGAACTCAATGGTAAAGTTCCACTAATTGGTTTTTCGGGAAGCCCATGGACACTAGCCACCTACATGATTGAAGGGGGCAGTAGCAAAGCATTCACCAAAATTAAAAAGATGCTTTATAGTGAGCCCAAAGCGTTGCATCAACTACTTGAAAAACTAGCAAACAGTATCGCATTATATTTAAATGCACAAATTCAAGCGGGAGCACAATCGATTATGATTTTTGATACTTGGGGCGGCGTATTAAGTCATCAAAGCTATCAAACATTTTCACTTGACTATATGCAACAGATCTTATCGCAATTAAAACAAGGTAAAAAAAGTCAAGATATAACCTCGTACATTCCTGTTACTTTATTTACTAAAGGAGGAGGAATATGGCTTGATCGTATTATTAATACAGGTTGTGATGCGGTGGGAGTGGATTGGACTGTAAATTTAAGCCAGATTACTCAAAAAGGGAAAATAGCAGTACAAGGGAATTTAGATCCTTCCGTTTTATATGCAGGAAAGCAAACAATTGAATCCAACGTAGAGGCCGTTCTTAATGAATATGGCTATCACAATGGGCATGTTTTTAATTTAGGGCATGGTATTCACCAAGATATCCCTGTAGAGAATGTACAGTATTTGATTGAAGCGGTACATCGACTATCAAAAAGGTTTCATCATGATTAAAAATCCTGTTCAATTAAGGCTAGAAAAGTTACCACAATGGAAACAACGTCTATTTATGGTCTGCTTATGTGAACGAATGTATCCCAACTTTGTTTTTTATTGTCATCAACAACATCATGAAGATGATGCTAAAAATTATAAAAAAATACTGGATTTAGTTTGGGAATCACTATTAGTTGAAGATGTAAAAATCAATTTTGATTTACAGCTTGAGAAATTAGAACTCATTATTCCAACTGTAACTGATGATAGTCCTTATATGGTTTATCCAGCCATCGATGCTTGTCATGCACTTGGTGAGGTCTTACACTCTTACTTGAGTGGTGAAATCGCTGAACATACAGCTAAAGTCAGTAGTATATCAGCAACTACAGTTGCTGAATTTGAAATGACCAAAACAAATGTTAATCTTTCAGAAGATGAACAACAAACTTTGCCTAGTGTTATAGATGAATTCGATTTGCAGTGGGAAATATTTCGATTGCTACGCGAAGAAAATAATGAAATGAATGAGTTGATAAAAGGCTTGAAAGATGAAATTCGAGCAGCGGGAACTAGTAATATTGGTGTTTTTTTGAGCTATCAAGGCGTTTAAAGTGTAATTTTTAAAATTTTTATTAAATTTTTCTTTAATATTGGACAAATATAGACTACATTTAACAGCAATGTAATCTAAGCAACGTTTACAGTAACGACGCTAAAATATTAAGTTTTAGCTTCGTTTATAATGTTAACTTTAACAATAAAATAATATGTAAGGATATACCCATGAATAAAACAGAACTTGTCGACGCTATTGCTAGCAAAGCTGATATTACCAAAGTAGCTGCAAAAACGGCGTTGGAAGCTACATTAGCCGCTATTACTGAATCATTGAAAGCTGGTGAGCCAGTTCAATTAGTTGGTTTTGGTACATTTAAAGTTAATTCTCGTAAAGCTCGTACTGGTCGTAATCCAAAAACTGGTAAAGAAATTAAAATTGCAGCAAGTAAAGTACCAGCATTCGTATCAGGTAAAACTTTAAAAGAAGCAATCAAATAAGTTGCTTTTTCTTACTGTCAACTTGATTGATAGAAGTATTAGGTCATAGGGTATAGTCTTATGACCTTATCAACTCAATAAAAATACATTATTTTAAGGCAAATTGCTTTCGCTTTTTCTTGTTTATAAGTAGTATTAGAACCAAATTAAAATTATATTACTAATAATTTTAAGTGGTTATTTCAACCCATTTCGCTTGTAATATATCAATCAAATCTTGAGGCGCAATTTCAATTTCTAATCCTCTTCGCCCGCCTGATATAAACATTGTTGTGTGCTCACTTGCACTTAAATCAATGAGTGTGGGTAGTTGTTGTTTTTGACCGAATGGACTAATTCCTCCCACCAAATAACCTGTTACCTTTTGAGCTAAATTAGGATCAGCTAAATCTATTTTTTTACATTTTAGTGCTTTTGCGACTTTTTTAAGATCCAAATGTCTATCGACGGGCAATACACAAACCGCTAACGTCTTATTATTACCGTTTAAACTTACAATCAAAGTTTTAAATACCTGTGTAGCTGTAACATTCAAACTGGGATCAAGTTTATTAACCGCTTCTTGCCCGTAGTTAGTTTGGTTGGGATCGTGTTTATATTGGTGGATATTAAATTTGATTTTTAGCTTTTTAAGTAAATCAATTGCTGGAGTCATAGCTTTTATCCAATAGATTTAGTTAAATCAAAATAGTATATGGTAAGCGATATCCTTACCAAAATAGAGTTGGTAAGGAAATGAATAACAATTAAAGAATTAATTAGTGGTCTTCTTTATTTTTATCATCATTGCTAGTAGACGGTGCTGCTGAGTTAGAGGCACTATTTGCTAGCGTATAAAGACGATAGAAAAAGCTAGTAACAAAAATATCAAAAAAGATACTACAGAAAGAGAAGATGGTATCAAGGACAAAATTGTCACTATCGAACGCAATAGCTAATTGAGTAAAAACCATCACAAATGCAAGGAAGATTAATACCATCAAAATAGCTGAGCGCCACTGGGTTTTTGATGACTGAATGCTTAATGAAAGTGAGTCAAGAATATTGTTTTGACCAGGTTCAACCAGCGAAGCAAAAAAGAAGTTACAAAAGATAATTAAAATTAGAATTGGAATCAGTAATACTAAAAAAATTAATATAAAAATAAGTTCTTTAGGTAAAAGCAAATTTAAACTAATAAGTACTATAGATAACATAAATGAGACTAAAAATATAAAGACTCCAATGATAAGATAAAAAAGAATAATTTTTAATGTATTTGATAACGCTTTAGACAGTAATAGATTTAAATTAAGTTTATCGCTAATATAAAGGTTAGAAATAGTTGCTATACTAATTGCTTTTAAAATAATGCTAATTAGTAATGTCAACATCACGAATAAAACATAGTTAGTTAAATTTTGTGAAAAATAGATTTGTTCAGCTAGATTTTGTTTGTCAAAGAAAGAATTAAAAAACGCATGAATTAAAGCTAGCGTTAAACTAACAAGAACAAATTGCGTAATGCGATTACGAATAAAATTGCATGTTTGTATAAAAACTAAAGAAAAAGAGATTTTTTTTTGCATTTCTATGTAAGTTCCTTATATGTGGTAACTGATTTAGTTACCACTATTATTTTTGAATGATTAAATTCGTAAATTAAGCTTGCAATAATGAAATATCCGCAACTTTTAAGAATAAATTTTGTAGCTTTTTCAAAAGTGCTAATCGATTAAGCCTAATCCCTTCATTGTCAACCATAACCATGACAGAATCAAAAAACGCATTCACTGCCTCTTTTAATGACGATAATTCAATTAACGCATCTTGATAACGGCTTTCACTAAAATACGGTGAAAGTTTATCGGTTAAAATCGCCAATTTTTTAGCTAATTCACCTTCTGCGCCTGTCTCTAGCAAGGCTGCATTGATCTGCTCAGGAATAGTAACCTCAATTTTAGATAAAATATTTGACACACGCTTATTAGCTTCGGCTAATGACGAGGCTTCGGGCAAGGTTCTAAAGTGAGTGACTGCTTTAACGCGTGCATCAAAATCAGCGGGTTTAGTTGGATTAAGTGCTAAAACTGCTTGAATCGTATCAATTGCAAAGCCTTGTTCTTGATACCAAGCTCGGAAACGACCCTGCATAAAATTAACAATATCGTCAACTACGTTTTTATTATTAAGCTTATCGCCATATAATGATGCGGCATAATTGGCTAATTCAACTAGATCTAAAGGCAGTGCCTTTTCAACAATAATACGTAAAACACCAATAGCAGCGCGACGCAATGCAAAAGGATCTTTATCACCCTTAGGATGCTGACCAATACCAAAAATGCCAGCTAAAGTATCCAATTTTTCAGCGATAGAAACTGAACAAGAAACAGCAGTACTTGGTAATTCATCACCAGCAAAACGCGGTTTATATTGTTCTTCAATGGCGGTTGCAACTTCAATACTTTCGCCATCTTTAAGGGCCAAATAACGTCCCATAATACCTTGTGTTTCAGGGAATTCAAAAACAGTATTAGTCACTAAATCGCATTTTGTTAATTTGCCCGCTCGTTTGGCTTGCTCAACATCAGCCCCAATTTTATCGGCAATAAAGCCAGATAACGATTCAATGCGAATTGCTTTATCCTTAACTGTTCCAAGCTGTTGTTGAAATAAAACTGTTTCAAGACGAGGCAAACGGTCTTCTAAACGTTGTTTTAAATCAGTTTGATAAAAGAATTCAGCATCGGCAAGGCGAGGGCGAACCACTTTCTCATTACCCGAAATTACAACTTGTGGATCTTTTGACTCAATATTAGCCACAAAAATAAAGTTTGGTAATAATTTGCCTTGTTTATCATAAACAGGAAAGTATTTTTGATCGCCTTTCATGGTATAAACCAATGATTCAGCAGGAACCTCTAAAAATCGCTCCTCAAATTTAGCAGTTAACACAACAGGCCATTCAACTAGAGAGGAAACTTCTTCAAGCAAATTATCTGTTAAATCTGCTTTACCATTTAATTTTGCAGCTTCTTCTTCAGCTTGTTGTTTAATAATAGATTTACGTTTATCGTAGTCAGCAATTACCTTACCACGTTGTTCCAAAATTTCAGGATACTGGTCTGCATTATCAATAGTGAACTCTTGCTCACCCATAAAACGATGGCCACGAATAATACGATCTGATTTAATCTCTAAAATCGTACCAGGCACAAGCTCATCACCATACAACATGGTAACAGTATGACATGGACGAATAAATTCAACTTGGCGAGCCGCCCAACGCATTGGTTTAGGGATAGGTAATTTGCTTAATGCGGTTTTAACCATATCACATAACAAATTAACAACTGGCTGACCTTTTTGATTTTGAGTATAAGAAAGCCATTCACCTTTATCAGTTTGTATACGTTCAGCCTGATCAACTGTAATACCACAACCACGAGCCCAACCTTCAGCAGCTTTAGTTGCATTTCCATTGGCATCAAAGGCTGCGCTGACCGCAGGACCACGTTTAACTATTTGGCTATCGGGTTGCGTATCATTCAAATTTAAAACTTTTAATGCTAAACGACGAGGCGATGCATACCAAAGCACCTCACCATGTTCTAAATTGGCATTATCAAGCTGCTGTATAAAATTAGCCGCAAAGCTTTCTGCTAACGTGCGGAGTGATTTTGGTGGTAACTCTTCGGTACCAATTTCCACTAAAAATGTTTTTTGCATAATCTTCTAATTCCTACTTTGATGCACTTTCGTTAGATTGTGAATTTTGGCACATAGGGAAGCCAAGTGCTTCGCGAGATGCGTAATAGGCTTCCGCCACCATTTTGGTTAATGTTCTGATGCGCAAAATATAACGTTGTCGCTCAGTTACTGAAATCGCTTTACGAGCATCAAGTAAATTAAAACAGTGGGCCGCTTTTAAGATGCGTTCATAAGCAGGTAGTGGTAGTGGTTTTTCTAACTCAAGCAAAAACTTGGCTTCTTTTTCGTGTTGTTCAAAACAATAAAATAAAAATTCAACATTGGCGTATTCAAAATTATAAGTGGACTGCTCAACTTCGTTTTGATGGAACACATCACCATAGGTTGTTTTACCAAATGCTCCATCACTCCAAACCAAATCATAAACACTATCTACGCCTTGAATATACATTGCTAAGCGTTCAAGTCCATAAGTGATTTCACCAGTAACTGGTTTACATTCAAGCCCACCAACTTGTTGAAAGTAAGTAAATTGGGTTACTTCCATACCATTTAACCAAACTTCCCATCCAAGCCCCCAAGCACCAAGGGTTGGGTTTTCCCAATTATCTTCAACAAAACGGATATCATTAACAGTTGGATCAAGACCTAATTGTTTTAACGAACCTAAATAAAGCTCTTGAATATTATCAGGAGAAGGTTTTAAGATAACTTGAAATTGATAATAATGCTGAAGCCTGTTTGGATTTTCGCCATAGCGGCCATCGGTTGGGCGGCGAGATGGTTGAACATAAGCTGCATTAATAGGTTCTGGCCCAAGCGCTCGTAGGCAAGTCATCGGGTGAGACGTTCCCGCACCGACTTCCATATCCAAAGGCTGAATCACAGTGCATCCCTGATTAGCCCAGTAGTCTTGTAACGTAAGAATTAACCCCTGAAAGGTTTTGACATTAAACTTTTGCATGATGTTATCTTTATGGTTGAATTGATATTTCGATAATTTAAATAGTGCTATATATTATACTTTTTATCAATACTTGTGAAATGCCTAATCAGGCTCTGTCTAATATTGAATAAATGATTGATTTTTCTTTAAAATAAAAAAATTAAATAAAATCAATGCTCTACCTGAACGTTTTTTATGGAAAAGTAGAACCACATATAACCTTTTCTGATTAACATTAATTAATCTTTTAATATCAGCTAAATAGATTATATTTTATTGGTAATATGTAATGTACCTTATTTAGTTGTTGGATAAATAGCCACGACATTTATGTATTATTTTTATTGTCATTTGTTAAAAATTGACAAATTTCTTGTTGTGATTTGAGTGTTCTAATGTTTTGTAAGACTTCTGACGCTTGAACATAGTGCCGTTTTAAGTAAGCAAGCCATTGTTTGATGCGAGCAGAGTGATAAAGCGGTTTAGCACTATCAATAGATGATGTTGCATAGTGAATTAAAATTTCCATCACTTGTTGCCAATTTAATGCTGATTGCTCAGTTCGTATCATATTAGCTAGGTTTGGAATAGTTAAAATACCGCGCCCTAGCATAATGTCATTAGTTTGGCTTTGGCTTATGCAATTTTTTGCATCTGCAATAGAGAAAATTTCACCATTAGCAATAACAGGAATTTTTAAGTGCTGTTTGATTTGGCCTATTGTTTGCCAATCTATTTTTTCGGATTTATAGCCGTCTTCTTTGGTCCTTCCGTGAATTGCTATTTCGTTGGCTCCGGCAAGTTCAATTGCGTTGGCAATTTCGTGACAATGCGATTTATTATCCCAACCTAAGCGAATTTTGACTGATAATTTATTTGTTGTACCTATAGCTTGTCGTACCTGGCTGACAATATTAAATATCTGCTCTGGATATTGTAATAAATAAGCGCCACCGTGGCTGCCAACTACAGTTTTGGCTGGGCAACCAAAATTGATATCTATACCATAAGAACCTAATTCGATAGCTTTAATAGCATTTTCAGCCATCCACTCTGGTGACTGTCCTAAAATTTGGACACGAACTGGCGTGTCAGATTCGGTTTTTCCATTATTGTAAAGTTCAGGACATAGGCGATAGAAAGTCCTATTTGATAATTTGTGATGGGTCACTCTGATAAATTCTGTAACACAATAATCAAATTGGTTAATTTCAGTTAAAAGTTGCCTGACTTGATAATCCAGTACTCCCTCCATAGGAGCTAAAATAATTCGATTAATTTTCATTGAGAAACCTGATTGGTATTACCATTACCACAAACGGGACAATTAGGTTGTTTGGTAAATTTAACTTGGCTAAACTCCATTGTCATTGTATCAGTCATTAATACACGACCAATTAATGGTTTTCCATATTGAGTTAACACTTTTATCGCTTCTAAGGCTTGCATGGAACCAAACATTCCAACAAGCGGAGCCATGACGCCGGTCTCAACACAAGTGAGTTGATCTTTACCAAATAAGCGACTTAAACAGTGATAACAGGGTTCATTAGGTTGGTATGTAAATACACTTAATAACCCCTCCATACGGATTGCCGCTCCAGAAACTAACGTTTTTTTTACTTGAAAGCAACAGCGGTTAATTTGCTCTCGTGTCACTAGGTTATCCGTACAGTCTATGACAATATCATGTTGTTTAATAAGTGAAATAAGCTTATTATCATCAAGTCGCTGATTTACTGTTTCAATTAACGTATTGGCATTTATATTGGTTAAGGCCTCTTTTGCCACCTCGACTTTGTATTGATTAATAAAGCTTTCGGTATATAAGATTTGTCGATTTAAGTTGGATTTTGATATGGTGTCAAAATCAACTAACGTTAATTTTCCTAAACCTGATGCCGCTAAATAGAGTGATGCAGCGCAACCAAGTCCGCCTAAACCAATGATCAGTGCTGAACTGTTTTTCAATATTTGCTGTTTATCAATATCGAAATCACGCAATGTGATTTGTCTATCATAACGAAACAATTCTTGATCTGTAAGTTCTAGCATATTGTGCGATTATTATTGTGGTTAATGAAGCATTATAACAGAAACTTGGCACAACAATGTGCCAAGCTATTAAGATTATTTGTCAAAGCCAGATAGAAAGGTTAAATATTCCTCTTTGGTCATTAGTGGTTTATATTCTGACATCAGCTTCTGTGCAGGTTTGGCATCATCATAAAGTAAATCAATAATTGTACATGCCATCATTTGTGCAGGGCGGATGTAAGCCATTTCTTCATCAAATACCGTATAATCTTTACCATGTAAAACACCTCGAACTGAACCAATCCATGGGTGGCTAACAGGCATAATGTGAGATAAATCTCCAGTATCCGTACTACCTGTCATATGAGGCGCAATCCAAACATTATCAGCACCAATTAGATCTTGTGCATTACTTTGTAAAAAGTCATTAAGTGTTGGATTGTTTTGCAAAGGTAAATAACCTGGTAGATCTTTAATTTCACACGTTGCCCCAACAGCCATTGCTCCAGCTTTTAATGCTTGATTTATTCGTTCATTGGCATCAATCATGGCAGGCACATTGCCTGCGCGCACATAGCTTTCCATTCTGACATCGCTTGGAACTACATTTACTAAATCACCACCTTGGGTAATAATTGGATGGAATCTAATGTAGTCTTTTTCTTGAAATGTTTCACGAATAGCATGCACCCCCATCATTCCCATCATCGCAGCATTTAAGGCATTGACGCCAGCATGAGGCGCTGCAGCAGCATGTGCTGCCTCACCTTTATATTTAATTAATTTTCCGATAAAACCATTGCTAGTTGTTGATATTTCGATAAAACCATTTTGACGTTCATTAGGTACACTAGTTAAATGTATTTGTAATGCCATATCAATATCGTCAAACTCGCCACGTGAAATTAACTCTGGTTTGCCACCAATATATTTGATTTTACCTTCTTTTATTAAGCGATTTCGATAAGTGATTTCAACATATTCTTCAGCTGGAACAGCAAATGGTACGACATCGCCAGCTAAAAATTGCATAGCCCCTGAATCAATTAATCCCATCGTTACTGCCATCATATTTGCAATTTGAGCATTATGTCCACAGCAGTGCGCAGCACCAGATGTTTCGTCAGCAGCAGGGTGATCTGCACAAATAATAGCATCAAGCTCGCCGATAACGGCAATACTATATTTACTACCTTTTCCTCCTTTTAGGCGACCTTTTACTCCTGTTATTGCTAATTTATTTTTAAATGGAATACCTAGTTTTTCAAAAGTTTGCTCAACTTTTTGAGCTGTTTTGTGTTCTTTATAACCAAGTTCAGGTTCTACCCAAATTGATTCAGCAATCGCCTTAATATCGGCTTTACGGTTTGCAATTGCACTACAAACCTTTTTTTTAAGTTCTTCTTTTGTCATAAATTAAATCCTAGTGCAAATTAGATAACACCTTCCCAATGCAAGGTGATTTGAGCAATGATTGCTGCCAAAATAAAAGTGCCTGAAAATACCGCTAATGAAACAGGAATAATTCGCCATGAGATACTTTTAAATAATGCTAAATCTTTACCAATAGCCAATCCAGCATAAGCAAGCACTGGGGTACAAACCGCCAATAAAGAAACCTTGTCAGTAAGTGAAACAACTTGTTCATGAAAAGGGAAAATAGGTGATGAAGCCACTGCGGCTACAACTGATACCCATAAAATAACTGGAAATTTGTTTAATACTGGAATTTTGCCAACAAAATAACCAACAATTGATATAACAACTAAAATTGATAACGCTTCTAATGACAGCATAAAATCAATTTTGTAACCTACTGTATTACCAGCAGCCATAATAATGGCAACTAAGATCAGTAAAAATATTGTTTCTAAACTTTTCATTATAGCGCTCCTTCTTTATTACGTCGTAAACGGGAAAAGATGTTATATAAGAAAGAGGCAAACGGTAGTGAAAATAATGTATAAATATAAATACCAACAACACTCGACATTAAGTTTGCTGTTGTTGCATAGGCTTTGATTTCACTAGCCATTTCTGGATAAAGGTCACTTATTGGAGCAAGTGATGCCGCCATCATACTACCACTTCCAACCCCAGCTCCCATGGCTAAAGCATAAGGATGGAGAATATCTAGTTTTGCCATCACGCTTGCTAGTATACTCATCCAAATAGCACCATAAAGTGTGCCACAAACATACATCGCCATAACGCCTCGACCTTCAGCGGAGTCCAATCCATATTTATCTGCAACAATTGCTATATTCGGTTCGCGAGCAACAGAATAAGTTGCACCTACAGCTTCACGTTTCATGCCTAATATCATTGCTAGTGGCAAACCCAATAAAATCGTACCAGCAAAATGACCTAATTCCTGAAAAATTAATGCTAACTTAGCATCTTTTAGAATCATATCAATCTTAGGACCGACAGAAACGCCAAGCTTGGCAATAAGTAACATCAAAGTTACAATCATGATGGCGCTGGCATTATTCATATTTTTTAGTTTTAATATTTTTAATTTGGGAACACTTATTACTCCACCGATGATCATGGCGTATAACATCGGATACACAGCGATAATCCAAATAGACTGCTTACCGATAAACTCACATGCCAAAACAACGACTAGTGCAAGTAAATGCACTTTATAATCTCGTAAAACTTTCATTATTACTCCTTAATTTATTTAAAATATTTTTAAAGTATCGTTGCCCCTAATGTATTTTTAAAATGATTTAAAGCCCATTGATGACCGATTGGATCAAAGCTGGCTACTGCCTTTTTATGAATAAATATTTTATACCCTAAATTATAGGCATCTACTGCTGTGTGCAATATGCAAATATCAGTACAAACTCCTGTCAAATGGATTTCACTGATGCATCTTTCGCGTAATCGTAAATCAAGATCTGTCCCACAAAAAGCTGAATAGTGGCGCTTATTTATCCAATAGATATGATTAGTATTTTTATATTTTTGATAAAGGTTATCTAAACTACCAAATAATTGTTGTCCTAAAGTACCAATTATATTATGAGGCGGAAAAAGAGAATATTCAGGGTGAAATCTATCAGAAGGGTCATGAGAATCGATAGCAAAAACGACAAAATTATTATTTTTTATAAATGATTCTGCTACGTTTAGCATTTCCGCTTCAATTTTTTGACCAGCTAGGCCTGTAGTTAAAGCTCCATTATCAGCAACAAAATCATTTGTATAATCAATTGAAATTAACGCTTTCATATCAAGTAAATAGGCTATTAAATAATATTAAAGCTTATTAATAAATATTTGATATGACAAGTTATTTTCAATAAGTAATTTGAATATGTTTTTTATAAAATTAAGATCTAATTGGTATCTTTTTGAATTTAATTTATT